>NZ_JBFRDU010000049.1:0-29907 GCF_052113965.1 Rhizobium sp. RAF56 | reverse complement strand
GCTCCACACAGCAGCGACAACGCGATCACGAAGGTCGTTCGACAAAGGTCGGGTCATAGATACTGGCCTCCATCCAGCCAGCATCTTGAATCACAATCATCCTGATTCGGGAATCACCTCAGATTCAGACCAAAGCGGAAACGGTCTAGTGCAACAGGGCGCGGTATCGCTCTGCCGTCGAGCGGTAGACGGCGGACGTAAAAGTCAGTGCGCGCGCTTGAAAACGGAGTACTGATCCCCGCCACGGGCCTTTGCTTCGTACAGGGCAATATCGGCATTGCGCGAAAGTTCAAGTCGCGTGCTGGCGTGCTGTGGCGCCAGCGCTATCCCGACGCTCGCGCGCGCGTCGATGCTCAGTCCGTCGATCTCGAACGGCGCCCTGAAGACCTCGATCAGCCTCTGGGCAACTTTCTCCATGCTCGCGACGTCGCAGGGGCCGTCGAAGAACAGGGCGAATTCGTCGCCGCCGAGGCGCAAGGGAACGTCGTTGCCGCGGATCACCGAGCGGATGCGGCGGGCCGCTTCCGCCAGAACTTCGTCGCCTACCGGATGGCCGTGAATATCGTTGACGGCCTTGAAGCGGTCCACGTCCATGTAGATGGCGCCGATACTGTTGCCATCGGCAACGGCTCTGGCCACCATGCCGTCCACGGACGTCGCCAAGGCGGCGCGATTATAAAAGCCGGTCAGCGGGTCTTCCATGGCAGCCGTCGTCAACGAACTCCTGTCACGTTGCAAGACGACGTTGGAGCGCTGCAGGCGCAGCAATGAGCTCGCCACCGCACCCATGTGGCTGAGCACGCCGCATTCTTCCTCGCTCAACTGTCGCGGATTGAAATCGAGGACGCACAGGGCACCGACGACGACACCGGGCTGAACTTCAAGTGGCGTGCCTGCGTAGAAGCGAAAGTAGGGGGGCCCGGAGACATAGGACACGTCGCGGAATGCCGGATGCGCGGCGAGATCCTCGATGATCAGCGGCTTGCCGGAATAGACGATGCGCGTACACACGGATTGATCTCGCGCGCATCCGGCGATTTCTACACCGGCGGTTGCCGCTATATATTGCCGATCTTCGTCGATGATCGTGACCGCCACCAGCGATGCCCTGAAGATCATCTTGCAGAGCGACGTCAGCGCATCGAGTTCGGCCGCGCCGACGTCCTGCAGCGGCAGCAAACTTCTGACCGCCAAGACGCGCTCCGTCTCGTTTGCCGGTATCAGCATTTCGGCGCTGGACGAGAAGCCATGTTCCATAGGTTCTATCGCCTGCTACATCATGAAAAATCATCGATAAAAATATAAAAGGTCGCGGCAATTGTCGCAAAGCAAAGCTACGGCTTTGTTAAAGCGCAAGGGAAATTTGCGAAAAGCCGAAATAAACGGACGGCATGGCATTTTAGCCAAATCTAACAACCGTTTTTTAATCGCCTGTAGTCCAGGTTGCAAATTACAGAAGAACGGGACGATGGCGCTGGACGAAGCGGTGAGGTCGCGCCGTCAAGAATGAGAGCATCCCATGCAGAGTGCTGAGCCCGCCTATTTCCACGACGCCGATAGTCCCATGCCCGTCCAGCGGCTGATGGAAACGATGGCGCAACTGCTCGAGCACTGCAGCGGCGAGCTTGCTGCCCATACGTCTTCGTTCGAAGAAATCGAAAGCGAAAACACAGCGCTTCGCCAGGCGCTTTCGGCAGCCGAGGTGGCCCTTACACAGGTCTTCGAGATGCGGGAGGCCGTCCTGCACAACCTGCCGCTCGGGCTCAGCATGTTTGACACCGAGCAGCGGCTGACGACCTGCAATCAACGCTTTTGCGATCTGTTTCATTTCTCCGAGGAAGACAGGAAGCCGGGCACGCCGATCGCCACCTTGCTCGCGCGCGTGCCGGGCACGGAGCAACCGCCGGCGAAACCGGTCCCCCTTGCCGGCGAGCTGCGCAAGAAGGGTGCGAGGATCCGCCGCCGCGAATGGGTTATGGCTGATGGAGGGATCATCGAAAGCATCGTGACCGTCCTGCACGACGGCAGCAGCGTCTCCATTCACCAGGACGTCACGGACGAGCGGCGTGCGGCGGAGAGGATCGCCCATATCGCGCATCACGACCTGTTGACCGGCCTGCCGAACCGCCTCAAGTTCCGCGAGGAGGTGTCCGCAGCACTTGCGATGCTGCGACCGGACGAGCAGCTTGCGCTGGCGCATTTCAACCTCGACCGCTTCAAGTGGATCAACGACACCTTCGGCGTCTCAGCGGGCGACGACGTGCTGCGGCAAGTGGCCGACCGTCTGCGCGCGATTACGGGAGCCGCAAACATTTTTGCTCGGCTCGGCTCCGACGAGTTCGCCGTGCTGCAGATCGGGCGTCAACAGCCGCTCAACATGATAGCGCTCGCAGACCAGATAGGCCGCGAGCTGGCAACCCCCTTCTGCATTGGCGATAGCCAGGTTGAGCTCACCATATCCGCCGGCATCGCGATCGCCCCCGAAGGCGGGACGGACACCGATCGGCTGCTGAAGAATGCGGGCGTCGCCCTCTCCCACGCAAAGATCGACGGCCGCAAGCGCAGCCTCGTCTTCTCGCCGGAGATGGAAGCCCGCATACGGGTGCGACACACGCTGGAGGCCGACCTTCGCAAGGCCGTAAAAGATGAAGAGTTCGAGCTGCACTATCAGCCGCTCTATGATCTCAATCGCTCGCGCATTGCCGGCTTCGAGGCGCTGTTGCGCTGGAACCATCCGACGCGCGGGCGCGTATCGCCGCTCGACTTCGTGCCGCTCGCCGAAGAGATCGGCCTGATCTCGCAGATCGGCCGCTGGGTGTTGGTCCAGGCCTGCCGGGATGCCGCCACCTGGCCGGACGGCCTGAAGGTCGCGGTCAACGTTTCCGCCATCCAGTTTCTAAACGAGGACCTTCCGAAAGAAGTGATGCAGGCGGTCACCGCTGCCGGATTTCATCCCTCCCGCCTCGAACTGGAAATCACCGAGAGCGTCCTGATGAAGGACATCGACGAGACGATGCCGACCCTTCACGCTTTGAAGGCTGAAGGCATCGGTATTTCCATGGACGATTTCGGCACCGGTTATTCGTCCCTCAGCTACCTGCGCAGCTTTCCCTTCGACAAGATCAAGATCGACAAGTCGTTTCTGAACGGGCTTGCCGAGGATGAACACGCACAGGCGGTCATGCACGCCATTATCGTGCTGGGGCGCGCGCTCGGCATGCGCGTCACCGTGGAGGGCATCGAAACCGAAGAGCAGCTCGGTCTCGTGCGCTCGGAAAAATGTCACGAGATCCAGGGGTATTTCATCAGCCCTCCGATCCCTGCGTCCGATATCCCGCCCCTTCTAGAAAAGCCGATCAGCCTGTGATCCTGGCGTTCACCCCGAAAAATTTGCGTCGAATCGTCTGAGGCGTTAGGACCGTGGCCGCACCCGGTTTAAGGACGATCGATGAACACCCATTCGATGGCGGGCGCTTTCGCCCCCTTTGAGATCTTGGCCGCGCAGTTGATCGGCCATGCGACCGAGGGCGACGATGGCTCGCATGATATCGCTCATATCTTGCGGGTTTATCGCAACGCGATGCGCATCAACCGTGAGGAAGGCGGCGACGCAAAGATACTGACGGCGGCGGTATTGCTGCACGACTGTGTCGCGGTCGAGAAGAACTCGCCCTTGCGCGCCAGGGCTTCGGCACTCGCCGCAGCCAAGGCTTCCGGCATTCTCGAAGAGCTTGGTTGGGGCCAGGAGGACATCGCTCGGGTCTCCCATGCGATCGTCGCACATAGCTTTTCGGCCGGTATAGAACCCGAGACGCTGGAAGCAAAAATCTTGCAGGATGCCGACCGGCTGGATGCGATCGGCATGGTCGGAGCGGCGCGTTGCTTCTATATCGCCGGAAGGCTCGGTTCGGGTCTCTACGATCCTCTCGATCCGCTGGCACAGAGCCGACCGCTCGATGATAAGCGCTTCGCCATTGACCATTTCGAAACGAAGCTGTTCAAACTAGCCGACGGTTTTCAGACCGAAGCGGGACGAGCGCTTGCACGCGAGCGGCATGACCGGCTGAAAACCGTGCTTGACCTGTTCCTCGACGAGATATGAAGGAGGCAACATGCGTGTCAGCGGTCTATTCATCTATCCCCTCAAGAGCGCTCGCGGCATCGCGGTGGAAAGCTCGACCGTCGACGCGTTCGGCCTTCTCGGCGACCGGCGCATGATGATCGTGGAGCCCTCCGGCCGCTCCATAACCCAGCGGGAGATGCAGGACCTGGCGCGTATCGAGATCGAGCCGCACACGGATTTCCTGCGGCTCAAGATGGACGGCAGGGACAATCTCGACATCTCGCCGCCACGAAGCGGCAACCGCATGGATGTCGACATCTGGAAGACGATCGTCAACGCCGCGATCGCCGACGAGCCTGCCAACGCGACGCTCTCGGAATGGCTCGGACATTCGGTGAAGCTCGTCTTTTTCGACGGTCTCGCCGAGCGCACCGCCAGCGCCGAATGGGGCGCCGCCGGCTCGCCCGTCACCTTCACCGACGGCTTCCAGATTCTCGTGACCACCACGGGCTCACTCAGCGCGCTGAACGCCGATCTCAATGCCCATGGCGAAGGGTCCGTCGGCATGGAACGCTTCCGCCCGAACATCGTCGTCGACTGCGACGAGGAATGGCCCGAGGACAAATGGGCGGCGATCGAAATCGGCGGAATTCGGCTCGACCTCGTCAAGCCCTGCTCGCGCTGCATCATGACGACGCAGGACCAGCTGACCGGCTCGCGCGATGTTCCCGATCCGATGCCCGCCATGGGCCGTATCCGCATGTCGGCCGACCGTCGCGTGCCGGGTCCGCTGTTTGGCTGGAACGCCGTGCCGCGCGGCGAAGGCATCATCGCGATCGGCGACAACGTCAACGTGATCGAGCGGCGGCCCGAGGGCTGGGCGCTGAAAAGGCGATAGGTCGCGGCCTCAAGCAGCGACCGCATTTCTTGCCAGTGCCCCGCAACAGGTCCATGCTGCGCCAAATTCGAAGGCTGGCTGTCCTTTTGATGGTTGGATGACGCAGGAAGCGGGCTCCGATGGGCTGTATCGCTTGCGGTTTCGAGATCGATCCGGGTTTTGCGTTCTGCCCGAAATGCGGCGCAAGACAGGCGATCGTCTGCGTGACCTGCGGTGAGACGTGCCAGCCGGATTTTTCCTTCTGCCCAAAATGTGGATCGGCCCTTGCCGGCTCTGGCGACACCGCGCCGCGACCGGCCTCCGCCCACGCTGCTCCGCCGACGCCACCTCCCCTCGATGCGGAAGCCGATCGCCGGCCGCTCACGGTGCTTTTCGCTGATCTTTGCGGTTTCACCACCCTCAGCGAGAAAATCGACCCTGAAGTCATGCGGGTGTTGCAGAACGATCTCTTCGACGAGCTCACCGAGGCCGTCGAGGCCTATGGCGGCTTTGTCGACAAATTCGTTGGCGACGCGCTGCTTGCCCTTTTCGGCGCGCCGGTCGCCCATGAGGACGATCCGGAACGCGCGCTTCGTGCCGGGCTCGACATGATCGGGCGCACGGGCCGCGTTGGCGAACGCTGGCAATCGAGGGTGGGGCTACCGCTCCAACTGCATATCGGCATCAACACCGGCCCGGTTGTCACCGGCGGCTTCGGCGCAGCAAGCGCGCGCTCCTATTCCGTGACCGGCGACACCGTCAACACAGCCCAAAGGCTGCAATCGATGGCCGGCCCCGACGAGATCCTTATCGGGCCGCTGACGCATCGCCTGACGCGGCACGCCTTCTCCTTCGAGAGCCTCGGATCGCAGGCGCTGCGCGGCAAGAGCGGCAACGTCCATGTCCACCGGCTCGTCGGACCGCTGGAAGCGCCGGACACCGCGCGCGGGCTCGAAGGCTTCGGATTGCAGGCCGAAATGATCGGCCGCGACGCGGAGCTGACGCGGATGCTCGGCTGCCTCGACCTTGCCTGCGGCGGCAGCGCGCAATCGGTGCGGCTGATCGGCGAGGCCGGCATCGGCAAATCGCGGCTCGTCGACGAACTGATCGAGAGGGCTGCGAAAGATCCGCGTTTCGAGAGCGTTGTGATGCGGCGCGCCATATGCTCGCCGCTTGGCGAGCAATCCTATGGCACGCTCGCCGCGGTCCTGCGCAGCGCCTATGGCATTGCCGAGCGCGACAATGCCGCAACGACGAGCCAACTGCTGGCGAAAGGGCTTGGCGAGATCGGCTTCGATGCGGAAGAGATCGCCCGGTTTACGCCGCTCTTTCTTTTCGTCTTCGGGTTCGGTGACCCGGATGGGCAGTTGCAGCATGTCGAGCCGGAACAGCTGCGCCGCCAGATTCTCTACGCCACGCGGTTGATCTTCGAGCGCCGTCTTTCTCACGGGCCGCTGCTGTTGATTTTGGAGGACATGCACTGGGCTGACGCCGCCTCGCTGGAAACGTTGCGCTTCGTGCTCGACCGGCTGGAACGCAGCCGGATGATGATGCTGACCACCTGTCGGCCGAGCCTCGAAAGTGACAGTCTCGATTCCAGCCGCATGAGCCTCACCGTTCTTCGGCTCGCCCCGCTTTCCGACGCCGATGGGGAGACGCTGATCTCGGCCATCTTCCGCGAGACCGGCGACATACCGCCGACCATGCGCCGCCACATCATCGCGAGGGCGGGCGGCAATCCGTTGTTCATCGAAGAAATCGTGCGCGGCCTGATCGAGACCGGGGTCTTGCAGTTCGATGGCGAACGCTGGACGGTTGCGGCATCCGAGATCGGCAGCGACATTCCTCACACGTTGCAGGCCATGTTGCTGGCGCGTGTCGACCGGCTCCCCTCGACCATCCGGCGGCTCGCGCAGGAGGCGGCGGTCATCGGTCCGCGTTTCGACACGAAGCTTCTGGCCGCCGTTTCCCTCGACCCGTCGTCGGTCGAGACGAGCCTCGACTTTCTGTGTCGGGCCGAGATCATCGAGGAAGCCGGGGCCGCGGCCGGCTCCGCTTCCAGCTATCGCTTCACGCAGACGCTTCTGCACGACGTCATCTACCACAACCTCCTTCTGCAGCGCCGCAAGGATCTGCATGCCGGCATCGGTGCCGCCATGGAGCGGCAGTGCGGCGGCGCACCCGAGCGGCTGGAGGATCTGGCGCAACTCGGACATCATTTCTGCGAGGCGGCGGAGACGAGCAAAGGCGCCCACTATCTGATGGCCGCCGGTGACCTCGCCCGCAAGACCTACGCGAACGACGACGCCATGCGGCTTTATCGTCAGGCGCTTGCGGCCTTTCCGGCCGCAGGGGAGCCGTCGCCGCAGCAGGTGGAACTCTTCGAGCGGTTGGCGGATCTTTGCGGCCATGGCGGAAAGCGAGATGAAGCCCACCACCTATATGCTCAGGCGCTCGCCAGCCACCAATCTTGCGGTGACCGGACAGCCGCTGCACGCATCCTGCGCAAGCGCGGGCACCTGCATCTCGACGCGGGCCGCCGCGATCTCGCCGACACCCAGTATGCCGATGCCGCCAAGCTGCTCGAAGGCAACGATGCGCCGATCGAGCTCGCTCACCTCCTGCAGGAGCGCGGCTATCTTGCATTCCGCATGGGCGATCAGAGTGCCGCGGCGCGCTGGGCGGACGAGGCGCTCGCCTGCCTCGATGCGGCCGGCGCATCCGGCGTTGAGGCAGCACGCGCAAGTGCGGAAGCGCTGAACACCAAGGGGGTGGCGCTGGCGCGTCTCGGCCGCCACAAGGAGGCGGTGCACGAGGTGGAGCGGAGCCTTGCGATCGCCGAGGATGCAGGCCTTCTCAGCGCCGCGTGCCGGGCCTATTCCAATCTTGCCGTGCTCTACACGATCGTCGATCCGCGCCGCGCGATGGACATCTGCCGGCGCGGGCTTGATGTCGCCCAGCGCATCGGCGATCTCGCTTTCCAGGCGCGCCTACTCGCCAACCTGGCTGTCGCCTGCTGCACCTTCACCGACCATTGCGGCCAGGAGGGCGTGCCCGCGGCTGAAAAGGCGATCGAAATCGACCGCGCGCTCGACCAGCGCGACCACCTCGCCGTCCCGCTGATCGTGCTCGGACAAATCCATCAATGTCACGGCCAGCCGGCGCTCGCCCGAAGGTATTACGAGGAAGCGCTTGAGCTAGCTTGCGAAATCGGCGAGCCGCAGCTGCTGTTTCCGTGCTATGATGGCTTGGCGACACTGAACCTCGATCGCGACGACATGGCGGAAGCCGAACGCTACTTCGCGTTGGCACAGGATGTATGCGTTCGCCACCGGCTCGATCCTGAAGCTTTGGTGATCCTGCCTTTTCTCGACTAGAGCGGCGACCAGGGAAATGCGATCGCTTCTCTACTCTAAGCTATTGATTTAACGGGATGCACATTGCCCGCGTTGCCCATCACATGCCTTTGCAAGGAGGATGACATGCCGGAAAACCATACTGAAAGGCCGCTGCAGCCGGGCGATCGCGCTCCCAACATCGTCCTTGACGCCATCACCCGCCAAGGCAAGGTGTCGATCGACGAATTCCGTGGCCAGCGGCCGGTCTTAGTCGGGCTGTTTCGCGGGCTACATTGTCCTTTCTGCCGGCGTCAGATCGCCGCGATGGCGAGCCTTGCGGGAGAACTGCAGGAACAGGGGATCGACAGCCTGACGGTGGTGAACACGCCGATCGAGCGCGCCCGGCTCTACTTCCGCTATCATCCGCTGCCGAACCTGCTCGCGGCATCGGATCCGGAGAGGATTTCGCACCGCGCATTTGGCCTGCCGAACCTGCAGTTTACGGAATCGGAGAATGCCTGGCCGTACAAGATCTCGATGGGCGCCGTCAATTCCATGCGGCTGGAGATGCCCGATCTGCCGAAGCCGATGGATCCGTTTGCCGCCGTCGAATATCTGGACAAGGCTGACGGCTATGAATTCACGGAGGCCGATCGGCAAATGATCGCCGGCGGCGAAGGCCAGCTGGTGGGAGAATTCCTGCTCGATCGCGATGGCGTCGTGCGCTGGTGCTTCACCGAGGTACCCGACGACGGTCGCAACATGTTCGGCATTCCGCCGCGCCAGGAAGTGATGTCGGCAGCGGCGCAAGTGTTGCACTAGAGCAATTCCAGGAAAAGTGTGACGCGGTTTTCTGTCCGGAATTGCGTAAAGACAAACAGACAGAGCGTTTGCGTGTTTCGAAGAGAAACGGAAACGGTCTAGACAGCCGAGCGCGCCGCCGGTTCCGAGCTTTCCGACGGGGCAACGGCGAGCGCCTTTAGCGCCGTCTGCACGAAAGCGTCGCGGGCGGCCGCCACCTCTATGCCGCGGGGCTCGTAGACATGGCGATTGAGGAAGAACCCCGTGAGCCGGAAGGCTGCGGCGAGGCTGTCGCGATCGGCGGCCGTGCTGTCGCCGATCAAGAGGAAACTCGGCAGGGCGAGCATCTTGTCGGCCCAGGGCGCGCCGGCACTGCGGCATACTGCCCGGCCCGATTTCGGCGACACATAGGCGAGATCGTCCCGCGTGCCCGTCGCCGCGCATTCGGCAAGATCGAGACCGAAACCCAGATCGTTCAAGACGGCAAGCTCGAAGCGGACGAACAACTCGCCAGCGTCGGCCGGGTCGTGAAGGTTTTCGAGGATGACGTCGAGCGCTTCATAGAGATGCGGGTGCGGATCGCGCTCCGGCAGCAGGCGCAGAAGCGCGCCCATCGCCTGGATGCCGTAGACGGACGTCGCCGTCTCCATCAATCGCGCGGCCCTCAGCCGTAGAGGCTCGATCCGGAATTCGCCGAGATGCTCGTCCAGCCGCGCCCGCCAGACCACATCGACCTGATTGCCTGCCTGCAGCACCGGCTGCATCGCCCGCGACCGGCCGGAGCGGACAAGGCCGAGATGACGGCCACGCTCACGCGTCATCACCTCGGCGATGACACTCGTCTCACCGTGGCGCTTGATCCCCAGAATGATGGCTTGGTCCTGCCATTGCATCGGCGGCGCGTGTCCTGTGCTTGCCTGATTCCATCCTAGCGCATAACCCTTGGCAACGCGTCATGAAAGACGCGGCGGCAGCGTCAGGATGGAACGCGCCCGCCCCCGCCTGCCGGCAAAGTCAGGCCGCGTCCGAAAACAGCTTACCGAGAAAGGCCCGCATCGCCGCCTCGTCGAAAGGCTTCACGAGCAGCGGCACATGCTGGAGGTCCGGCGGAAAGTCCAGTGTGTCCGAATAGCCGCTGACGAACCCGAAGGGAACGCCGCGCTCCGTGAGCTGGCGCGCGAAACCGAAGCTCATGGCTTCGCCGAGATTGACGTCGAGAAGCGCGAAATCGTAGCGCGCGACCTGAACTTCGGCGATTGCCTGCTCCAGATTCGAAGCGATCATCACCGTCTCGGCGCCCATGTCGCGAAGTAGTTCCTCGGCCTCCATGGCAATGATGAGGCTGTCTTCAAGTATCAGAATGCGTCGTGCGATCATTGGCCTCGTGCTTCCGTGCGACCGCCGCAGCAAGGCAAAGACAGACAGAAATTCATAATGGAAACCTCCGCCGCCCGCCTGGGGTCTACTCTAGACTGAGACCGTGCATCCCTGTCAATCCATCCTCGCTAGCCTATAGGAAGCGAAACTGGTCGAAAGATGACGGTTCCCCACTCTATCGCGCGGCTTCCATTAGCGCATTTAAAAAAGACACGTGAGGGACACTCAACTTTCGTCGAAGGCTCAGATGAAGGGGCGTTTGGTATCTTCGAGTCCTTCCCATTCGGCAAGGGCCGCCAATCCCTCGGCATCCAGCACGGAACAGCCCCGGTCCTGCCAGCGGATAAGCTTTCGATCCGCAAGCTTTTTCAATGTCTTATTGGTATGGACTATGGAAAGTCCGAGCGTGTCGGCAATATGCTGCTGGGTAATCGGCACCAGGTCTGGCCTCTCGAAGAGCTCGAGGGTCGCCGCTCTCTGGTGAAGGTAGGCGATCAGATAAGCGGCTCTTTCGAGGGCCGATCTGCGACCGATGCTCAATAGATGTTCGTCGAGAATGCGTTCTTCGCGCGCGGCGATCCAGGTCAGATCGAAGGCGAGGGACGGATGCTTGTTGTAAAGCCCCGGCAGCTTGTCGCGCTCGAAGACGCAGAGCGACACCGGCGACAGCGCTTCGATCGAATGCTGCATCTCGCCCATGATCGTCCCCTGGAGACCGATGAGATCGCCCGGCATGACATAGTTGAGGATTTGCCGCCGGCCGTCTTCCAGCGTCTTGTAGCGGAAGCCCCAGCCGTGGAGCACGGTGAACAGGTGCGCGCTGTGCGCGCCCTCGACGAAAATCGTGGCGCCGGCGTCGACGGCAAGCTCGCCCCTCTTGAAGCGAGAGACGAATTCCAGCTCCTCGCTGTTGAATTCGCGAAAATGCTTTAACTCCCGCAGCGGACATCGCACGCACGGGGTCTTCATCTCATGGGTCGTCTTCGCTTTCGCCATACGCGATATCGCCGAACTTGCCGCCGGACCTGTGGCTACCACAAGGCGGAAAGCACGACGTTTGTTCCGTGACGTCCGCAATTTTTTTGCGGACAATCATTCACGCTGCCATGGGATCGGCCACGCCGTGCCAGCGCATCGACGGAGCCCTCCCGGCGCCTGCGCGCCTAGCGCGGAAAATCGAGCCCCATTTCGCGGAAGCGCTCGGGATCGTCGCCCCAGTTCTCGCGAACCTTGACGAAAAGGAAGAGATGTACGGGCTGCTCAAGGATCTGCGATAGCTCCTTGCGCGAGGCCGTCGAAATCGCCTTGATGGTCTCGCCGTTCTTGCCGAGTGCGATCTTCTTCTGGCTGTCGCGCTCCACATAGATGACCTGCTCGATCCTGACCGAACCGTCCTTGCGGTCTTCCCACTTTTCCGTTTCGACGTGGGAGGCGTAGGGAAGTTCCTGGTGCAGGCGCAAGAAAAGCTTCTCGCGGGTGATTTCGGCCGCGAGTTGGCGCATCGGCAGATCGGAAATCTGGTCTTCCGGATAGTACCAGGGGCCTTCCGGCAGGGTCTTCGCCAGATAATCCATGACGTCGTCGCAGCCGGAGCCGTTCTCGGCGGAGATCATGAAGGTCTTCTCGAAGGCGATCTTCTCATTGGCAGCGGACGAAAGCGCCAGCAGATCCTCGCGCTTGACGCGGTCGATCTTGTTGAGCACCAGGATCTTCGGTTGTTTGACCTCTTTCAGCCCCTCGAGGATTGCCTCGGCATCGCCGCGCAAGCCCCGTTCGCTGTCGATGAGCAGCATGATGAAGTCGGCGTCCTTGGCGCCGCCCCAGGCCGAAGTGACCATGGCGCGGTCGAGCCGGCGACGCGGCTTGAAAATGCCGGGCGTGTCCATGAACACGATCTGCGCATTGTCGTGGATGGCAATGCCGCGGACGATCGCGCGTGTCGTCTGCACTTTGTGGCTGACGATCGAGACTTTCGCACCGACCAGCCGGTTGAGCAGCGTCGACTTGCCGGCATTGGTGGGACCGATCAGGGCTACGAAACCGGAATGGGTCGGGCCACCGGCCTCCGGCATGCCATTTTCGGCGGTGGTGTCATCATGTTCAGTCATTTTGTCCGCCGTTTCTGAGCAGGGCTACCATACGCCCTCGCGCTCCAAAAGTTTTGCCGCAGCCGCCTGCTCGGCGGCGCGCTTGGAGCGATCCACTCCCGTTTCGGGTTTCGCACCTGCCACTTCCACCGTGACAGTGAAGCGGGGATCATGATCCGGTCCGCTGCGATCGTCTACCCGATAGACGGGCGTGACGCCGAACTTCGCATGCGCCCACTCCTGCAGTTCGGTCTTGGCGTCGCGTTTCGCGCCGTCGGGACGCGACGCCCGCGGCTCCCAGTAGCGCAGGATGAAGCGGCGCGCCACCTCCAGCCCGCCATCCAGATAAACGGCAGCGATCAAGCTTTCGACGACGTCGGCGCGCACATTGAGCATGCGCTTGCCCGTCAGCTTCTTCACGTCGGCGCCTGTGCGGATGAAAAGGTGCAGTTGCATCTCGTCGGCGACCTCGGCACAGGTCTCGGCGCTGACGAGCTGGTTGAGCCGCACCGAAAGCTCCCCTTCCGCGGCCGCGCCGAAGGTGCTGAAGAGAAGCTCCGCGACGCAAAGGCCGAGCACGCGGTCGCCCAGGAATTCCAGGCGCTCGTAATTCGCGCCCTTTTCCGTGCGGGCGCTCGCATGCGTCAGCGCGCGATCGAGCCGTGCCTTATCCGCAAACTCGTGGCCGATCGCGGCTTCCAGCCGCTTCCGATCCGCCTCGGAAAGCGGCCGCGCCTTGCTCATTCGACAACCTTGAACAGGCGGTCCCAACGCATGTTGGCCGGCCACTTCCAGAATTCGCGGAACGAGGTGTCGTTGCCGAGCGAGAAGAAGATGATGCTTGCGCGACCGACCAGATTTTCGGCAGGAACGAAGCCGACGTCGAAGCGGCTGTCGAGCGAGTTGTCGCGATTGTCGCCCATCATGAAATAGTGGTCTTCGGGCACGATGAATTCGCGCGTGTTGTCGCCGCGCGAATAGGGCGACTGGTCGAGCGTATCGTAGGTCCGGCCGTTGTCCATGCGCTCACGATAAACCGGAACGTTCTCGCCCGGATCGAGCTTGTAGTCGGACGTGAATACGCCGTCCGGCTGGCGTGGCACCGCCGCGTTGTTGACATAGAGAATGCCGTCCTTGACCTGGATGTGGTCGCCCGGCAGGCCAACCACGCGCTTGATGTAGTCGATGTCCGGGTTCGGCGGGAAGCGGAAGACGACGATATCGCCACGGTTGGGCGAGCTGCCGAAAATACGGCCGCTGAAAAGGTTCGGCGAGAACGGCAGCGAGTAGCGCGAATAGCCGTAGGCGAACTTGTTCACGAAGATGTAGTCGCCGACGAGAAGCGTCGGCATCATCGAACCCGACGGAATGGTGAAAGGCTGGAACAGGATCGTGCGAATGACCATGGCCAGCAACAGCGCCTGTACGACGACCTTGATATTTTCCCACAGCGCGTTCTGCTGCTTCTTTTCTGCTTTCTCGGACACCAAGTTCATTCCTTATTCGCAGCCCGCAGGCGCAGGGATTCTAGGCTTTTTCTATTCACTTCATACCACGGCGGCAATGGTGCTAACATTAAAAGCAATTGAGGAGACACCGCTTACCTTGCCGAAGGCAGCGCCTCGATGATCACAAAGGCTTGAGCGAGCGGAAAGTCGTCCGTTATCGTCAAGTGGATGGCGGCATGATGGCCGTCGGGCAGCATCGATGCCAATCTTTTCGCGGCACCCCCCGTCAGATGCATGGTGGGCTTGCCGCTCGGCAGGTTCACGACGCCCATGTCGCGCCAGAAAACGCCCTGCGCGAGCCCGGTTCCGAGCGCCTTCGAGCAGGCTTCCTTGGCGGCGAAGCGCTTGGCATAGGAGGCGGCGCGGTTTTTGCGGCCGTCCGATTTCGCTCGTTCGATATCGGTGAAACAGCGCTCAAGGAAGCGTGCGCCGAAGCGCTCGATCGATTTATCGATACGCCTGATATCGATCAAATCGCTGCCGATGCCGATGATCAATAAATCGTCCTTTCAACGCGGGGCGCCTGGCACCCGTCAGACGCTGCGCGCATGATCCGCAAGCAGCAAACGGTGACGGGCCCGTTCCGTCAGGCGCGCTCGGCGGCGCTGCTGGAAGCCTTTCACACCATAATAAGTGATGGCATAGACGACGAGCCCGGATACGAGGCCAGGCGGGACCGCGCCGACCAGCATCGGCTTCAGAACCGGGCCCCACAGCTGCGAGAAATCGAGTTTGTGGAAGAGCGCCGGCAGGTCGATGGTGCCTTTAGGCTCGTGCCCATCCCGTCCGAGGATGAGATGGCCGATTTCCCAGGTGATGCCCCAGATGAACGGATAGGTGACGGGATTTCCGGCAGCGAGACAGCCGAGCGCCGCGGCGACGAGATTGCCGGCAACGAGGTAGGCAACCACGATGGCCATGACGATGTGCACACCGATGAAGGGTGTCCATGACACGACAATGCCTGCTGCAAAGCCCGCGGCGATCGCGTGCGGCGACGCGGTCAGCCGTACGATACGCTTCTGGAAATAGCGCAAGGGTCTCAGGAAGCCCTTTCGGGGCCAAACGAGCTCCCGCAGCTTTTCAGCCAATTTCTGTGGTTTTCGGCGACGAAATAACATGCGGCCTATGTAGTGCAAGGGAGGCTGCCATGACAAGAGCGTCAAAACACCTCACTGCACCAATTGCGAGGCCGGTTTCGGCCCGCTACGGGGGCAAGCAACGGTTGCCCCTTCAATCCAAGTATTGTGCGCGCTTAGCGCTGACGAAACAGGCCGCGGTCGATCTGACGCTGACGGTATTCAAGGTCGAAGCGGTCAAAAGAGCCGTTCAGATAAGCAGTCTCGCGGTCTTCGACGCTCGGGACGCGCAGGGCGCGGGCGAATTTCTTGATCGGGGTAAACATGTCTTTGCCTCATCTTCGTTAAACTTCATTCACGACCACAAGATAGGTGCGGCAAGTGCCGATTACCAACCCTCTATTGGACACGCAGCCATGCATCTGACGCACGGCTTGGCCGTTCACAAGGCAAAATCCGTCAAAAATGTTCATAAATTGTGCAGTCGCAACAAAGCGAATGCGGCTATTCGTAAAGCCGCTTCACCGTTGCGATGCAATCGAGCTCCTTCAGCTGAACGAGCAGCTGATTGAGCTGGCGCAAATCCCACACTTCGACATCCAGCGCCATCTCGGTGAAGTCGGTCGCAATCCGCACCATGCTCAGCAGCCGGATGTTGACGTCGATATCGGCAACCGTCTGCGCCACCCGGGCAAGCGTGCCCGGCTCGTTCAGGGCGTTGATCAGGATGCGCGCGGCAAAGCGCGACTTGTTGGCCTCGTCGAGGTCCCAGCGAACGTCGATCCAGCGCTCCGGTTCGTCGTCGAAGCGCTGCAACACAGGCGACTGGATCGGATAGATGGTGATGCCCCGGTTCTTCTCCATGATGCCGACGATGCGATCGCCCGGCACGGCGCCGGTCGGTGCGAAGTTTACGGTGACGTCGGACGCAATACCACGGATCGGCAGTTCCGCCCCGCCCTCGATCGTCGCAAGCTCCGCCGGCGTCTTCCCCGGGATGCGGAAGATCATGCCGGATGCGCTGCGAACGTTGAACCAGCCCTCGTCGCCTGCCGGCTTGACGGTCACCCGCTCGTCCTGGTGGTCGGGATAGACAGCGCGCAGCACATCGAGCGACGACATCTCGCCGCGCCCGACGGCGGCGATCGCGTCTTCGACGTCCTTCTGTCCTAGGCGGTGCAGCGCCGGCCGCAGGCCTTCGCGCGAAAAGATCTTGCCGGCGCGCTCGAAGGTACGCTCGAGAATGCGGTGGCCGAGCCCGGTGTATTGCTTGCGGATCGCCATGCGCGTCGCACGCCGGATGGCGGCGCGGGCCTTGCCGGTGACAACGATTTCTTCCCAGGCCGCCGGAGGCACCTGAACGCCGGAGCGGATGATCTCGACCTCGTCGCCGTTATTCAGGCGCGTGACGAGCGGCATGATGCGGCCGTTGATCTTGGCGCCGACGGTGGTATCGCCGATATTGGTGTGAACCGCGTAGGCGAAATCGATCGGGGTTGCGCCGCGCGGAAGCGCGATCAGCTTGCCCTTCGGGGTGAAGCAGAAAACCTGGTCCTGGAAGAGTTCGAGCTTGGTATGCTCCAGGAATTCCTCGGGACTGTCTCCCTCGGCCAATGCCTCGATGGTGTGCCTCAGCCACGAGTAAGCATTCGACTCGCGCGACAGCGTTTCGTTCTCAGCCGCAAGCGCATCCTTGTAGAGCGTATGGGCGGCGATGCCGTATTCGGCGATCTCGTGCATGCGCTTGGTGCGGATCTGCAGTTCGATACGCTGGCTGGACGGGCCGATGATGGTCGTATGGATCGAACGGTAGTCGTTCTGCTTCGGGGTCGAGATATAGTCCTTGAAGCGCCCGGGCACGACGCGCCAGCGCGTATGGACGATGCCAAGCGCGCGATAACAGTCGGGAATATCGTCGACCAGCAGGCGGAAGCCGTAGACGTCGGAGAGCTGCTCGAACGAGAGCGATTTCGACTGCATCTTGCGGAAGACCGAATAGGGCTTCTTCTGCCGACCGCTCACCATGGCGTTGGAAAGGCCGTTGGCAACGAGCAGGTCGCGGAGTTCGGTCTCGATCTTCTTGACCAGCCCCTCGTTGCGCCGCGAGAGGTCCTCAAGCCGCTTCGTGACTGTGTCATGCGCTTCCGGGTTGATATGCCGGAAGGAGAGCTCCTCCAGCTCCTCGCGCATGTCCTGCATGCCCATGCGGCCGGCAAGCGGCGCGTAGATCTCCATCGTCTCTTCCGAGATGCGGGCACGCTTCTCGGGCGACATATGATCCAGCGTACGCATGTTGTGGAGGCGATCGGCAAGCTTGACGAGAAGCACGCGCACGTCGTCGGAAATGGCAAGCAGCAGCTTGCGCAGATTTTCCGCCTGCTTGGCTTTCTTGGTGACGAGATCCAGCTTCTTGATCTTCGTCAGCCCCTCGACGAGGCGGCCGATATCCTCGCCGAACAGCTCGTCGATCTCGGCCCGGGTAGCGGTCGTGTCCTCGATGGTGTCGTGCAAAAGCGCGACGGCAATCGTCGATTCATCGAGGCGCATGTCGGTGAGGATGGCGGCAACCTCGAGCGGATGCGAGATATAGGGATCGCCGCTGGCGCGTTTCTGCTGGCCATGCTTCTGCATGGCATAGACGTAGGCTTTGTTGAGGAGAGCTTCGTTGGCGTCGGGCTTATATTTCTGCACGCGCTCAACGAGCTCGTATTGCCGCATCATCCGAAGCTACTCCCACAAAAGAAAAGCGCGCCAATCGGACGACCGGCGCACGCTCATCACCATATCGCTCCGGTAGAGAGCATCAAGGGTGACGATTAATAATCGTCGCTCTTTTCCGGGGGGACCAGGCCTTCGATGCCGGCCAGCAGCTCTTCTTCCGACATCTGGTCGAAGGTGATCGCTTCGGGCACGTCTTCTTCTTCGGCATCTCCAGAGGCAGCCGATGCAGCGGCGAGCGTCGCCGGATCGGGCTCGGGCTCGTCGATTTCGACGTGCTTCTGCAGCGAATGGATCAGGTCTTCCTTTAGATCGTCGGGCGAAAGCGTCTCATCGGCGATTTCACGTAGCGCTACGACCGGATTTTTGTCATTATCGCGATCGATAGTGATCGAGGCGCCCTGCGAGATGAGGCGAGCGCGATGGCTGGCGAGCAGAACGAGCTCGAACCTGTTCTCTACTTTATCAATGCAATCTTCTACGGTGACACGGGCCATTGCCTGTCCTTTGCGGTCATGATGTCGTCGACATGTCTCGGAGTTAGGATGCCCGATACAATCAAAACCGGGCAAATTCAAGTTTTTCTTACCCGCGCCCGTAACAAGCCGGCTTGGCGGCGAAAATTTGCGATATAAAAGCAGAATTTCTATCTTAGGTTGCTTGGAATAAACCGATTCGTGTCCTAAATCTGAAGTATATGAACAATCCATAAATAATACGGATTGTTCTGATGGATACGGCAGTATGTTGTTTTGATTGCGCTTTATCAAGGTCAGAACATTTGAGTAACAATGGATAACCAGCTGATGTTCGATCCACGCGAGAAAATCGCACTTTTCATAGATGGCGCAAATCTTTACGCGGCTTCAAAAAGCCTCGGCTTCGATATAGACTATCGCAAGCTTTTGAAGGCTTTCCAGAAGCGCGGCTATCTGCTGCGTGCCTATTATTACACAGCCCTCATCGAGGATCAGGAATATTCCTCGATCCGGCCGCTGATCGATTGGCTCGACTATAACGGCTACAAGGTCATCACCAAGCCGGCCAAGGAATTTACGGATTCCATGGGACGCCGAAAGATCAAGGGCAACATGGATATCGAGCTTGCCATCGATGCCATGGAGCAGTCGGAGACGGTCGATCATCTCGTGATCTTTTCGGGCGACGGCGATTTCACGACGCTCGTGGAGGCGCTGCAGCGGCGCGGTCGCAAGGTGTCGGTCATTTCGACCATGGCGACGCAGCCGCCGATGATCGCCGACGATCTCCGTCGGCAGGCCGATCACTTCATCGATCTTGTCTCGCTGAAGGCGGAAATCGGCCGCGATCCGAGCGAACGCGCAGCCCGCCAGATCGAGCCCGTAACGACCGCGTCGGCGGATCACGAAAACTAATATTTCGTCGCGGCAACACTGCCGCGGCCCGCAAAGCTCAGAACCGTTTTCGTTTTTCCTCTAGAGCAGGTCTGCTTTTCTTTGAATCGCAGATCCGCTCTACCTTTTGTTTTCACGCAATTCCGGACGGAAAACCGTTTCACACTTTTCCTGGAACTGCCCTAAACACGGAAACGGTTTATCTATTTGCTTTCAAGCAAATCCGGCCGCAAGCCTTCGCACCTTACCCGTCAGCCGTTGTCTTTCAGCAGCCTGCTCTTCTGCCGGTTCCAATCGCGTTCCTTCTCGGTTTCGCGCTTGTCGTGCAGCTTCTTGCCCTTGGCCAGTGCCAGTTCCAGCTTCGCGCGGCCGCGATCGTTGAAATAGATCTTCATCGGGATAAGCGTCATGCCTTCGCGATTGACGGCATTGCGCAGTCGGCCAATCTCGCGCGCCGACAAAAGCAGCTTGCGGCGGCGGCGAGGCTCGTGATTGAAGCGGTTCGCCTGCAGATATTCCGGAAGGTAGGAATTGATCAGCCAAATCTCGCCGCCCTCGTCGGATGCATAGGATTCGGCAATGTTGGCCTTGCCCTCGCGCAGAGACTTCACCTCCGTGCCCTTGAGCATGATGCCTGCCTCGTAGGTATCGAGAATCTCATAGTTGAAACGCGCCTTGCGGTTCTCCGCCACGATCTTCTTGACGACGCGTTGGCTGCCTTTGGGTGCCATGCCTGTTCATTCCGTTCTGATATCGGGAGCGGACAACACTCGCCGGCTCTTGACCCTACATAGGGGAGACTGCCGTTCTTGTGAAGGCAGCGCCCTGCCCCGACATGCAAAACGCGCATTTGCCGCCGGCGAAATGCGCGCTTCTAGCCAATCAGTTGATCAGGCCGGCATGGCGCATGGCGGCGTCGATCGCGGTTTCCGTCGACGGCTCCAGGGTCGACAGCAGCGGCGAGCGGACATTGCGGCTCATGCGACCGAGCTTCGCAAGACCATACTTCGCCCCGCACAGGCCGGGCTCGATGAAGATCGCCTTGTGAAGCGGCATGAGGCGGTCCTGCAGCTGCAGGGCCTTGGCGAAATCGCCGTCCAAGGTCGCCGCCTGAAGCTCGGCGCAAAGACGCGGGGCGACGTTGGCCGTTACCGATATGCAGCCGACGCCGCCATGGGCGTTGAAGCCGAGTGCCGTGGCGTCCTCGCCGGAAATCTGGCGGAATTCCGGACCGCAGGTTATGCGCTGCTCGGACACGCGCTCGATCTTGCCGGTGGCATCCTTCACACCGACGATATTGGAATAGGCCTTGGCAAGCTCCCCCATCGTTTCCGGCGACATGTCGACGACGGAACGGCCGGGAATGTTGTAGATATAGATCGGCAACTTCACCGCTTCGGCGACCGCGGCGAAATGGGCAAACAGCCCCTTCTGCGTCGGCTTGTTGTAGTAGGGCGTGACCACCAGGATTGCGTCCGCGCCCACCTTTTCGGCGTGCTGCGCAAGTTCGATCGCTTCCTTCGTATTGTTCGAGCCTGCGCCCGCCATTACCGGCACACGCTTGCGCGCGGTCTCGATACACAGTTCGACGACGCGCTTATGTTCGAGGTGGGAAAGGGTCGGCGATTCACCGGTCGTGCCGACAGGCACGAGACCGCTGCTGCCTTCGCTGATCTGCCATTCGACATGCGAGGCGAAGGACGCCTCGTCGATCTCGCCGGCGTCGGTGAAAGGCGTGACGAGCGCGGGAATGGATCCCCTGAACATATAAGACTCCTAGCAGCCCGGCTTCATGCTTCAGCCGTATTCGATCGTTAAGAAAGGCCGCACCATAAAGCGGCGGCTTGACGGCGACAAGCATGCTTTGCTGGGTCGAGGGCAATTTGAATATCCGAATTTATCGAAATTTCTCGCCCGCGCTAAGGCTTCGTTAAGGTGCCTCTCGGCAAATGGATGAGGTCTGACTTTTTCGTGCGAGTATCCGGATGAGAAAACCTGTTCTGATGCTGTCTGCCGTCGGCATGGCCGTCGCGTGGAGCACTTTCGCGTCTGAAATTTCGAGCAAAAACAACTATCCGGGCGGCAAGCAGCCGACCGACGTCGCCATGGCGATGCCCGAGCCGATCATCACCGGCTCGATCCCGCGCAACACGACGATCGCCCCCCTCATCGGCGACCTGAAGGCCGGTCTCGACGCGCTCTCGGCGAAGAAGCCCGAGCAGGCGCTTGCGATCCGCAACGGCATGGGCGCGAGCAATCTCGACCGCCATATCCTCACTTGGGCGATCGCGACATCGGGGCTGCCGGGCGTGCCTTCCGGTGAAATCGCGGCGGCCTCGCGCGAACTCGCCGGCTGGCCGGGATTGAAGTCGCTGCGCGGCAATTCCGAGCGCGCGCTCTACAACGAAAACCCGCCGGCGGCTGAGGTCCTTGCCGCATTCGGCGATACCCAGCCGGAAACCGCCGAAGGCGCCTTCGTGCTGGCGCGGGCACTGGTAGCGAACGGATCGAGTGCACAGGCGGCGAAAGTCATCCGCAAGGTGTGGCGCACGCAAAGCCTGGACAAGCCGTTCGAGGACAAGTTCCTTGCCACGTTCGCGGGCCTCATCGGCCCCGCCGACCACAAGGCGCGCATGGACCTGCTTCTCTATCGCGGACGCGCGGCACAGGCCAAGCGCTTTGGCGACCTTGGCCAGGCGCAATCGCTCTACAAGGCTTGGTCTGCCGTCAGCAGCCGCTCGGCAAGTGCCGGCGCTCTCCTTGGCGCCGTCGATGCCAAGTGGCGCAGCGACCCCGCCTATGTGTTCGCGCGCGTCGAATATCTGCGGCGACAGGACAAGTATGAGGAAGCCGCAAGCCTTTTGGCGCAGATGCCGCGCGACCGTGGCACGCTCGTCGACCCAACCGAATGGTGGAATGAGCAGCGCATCGTTGCCCGCGGCCTCGTCGATCAGGGCAAGTACGCGCCCGCCTACCGCATCGTCGCCAACAGCGCAGCCTCCACGCCACAGGACGTCGGCGACGCGGCGTTCCATGCCGGATGGTACGCGTTGCGCGGCCTCAAGGATCCCGCGACCGCAGAGACGCATTTCCGCAAGATCCTGACGGTGTCGTCCGGGCCGATCTCGGTTGCGCGCGCCTGGTACTGGCTCGGCCGCTCCGCCGAAGCCGGCGGCCCCGGTAGTGCTACCGATTTCTACGCCAAGGCAGCCGCCCTTCCCAGCACGTTCTATGGCCAGCTCGCGGCCGAGAAGCTTGGGCGTCGCACGCTGAACGTCACTTATCCCTCCCCCACGGCGGACGACCGCGCACGTTTCCAGTCCTACGAAGCGGTCCGCGCCATCAGCCGGCTTGAAGCTGCCGGCTATGGCTGGCGCGCGGACGGCCTATACCGCGCGCTTGCCGAACAGATGCAGAGCCCCGGCGAAGTGGCGCTGCTTGCAGCGCGCGCCGAACGCGGCGGCAATCACCAGCTGTCGCTGCAGGTCGGCAAGATCGCCTACGGCCGTGGCATCGACGTCGCAGCACTCGCTTTCCCGGTCGGCGTTATTCCCGACAGCGCCAACATCTCAGGTTCCGGCAAGGCCCTCGCCTATGCGATCGCGCGCCAGGAAAGCGCGTTCAATCCCGCCGCCGTCTCGTCTGCCAACGCGCGCGGCCTCTTGCAGCTTCTGCCGAAGACGGCAAAGGCAGTCGCCGGGCGCCATGGCATCGCCTATTCCGGCGACCGCCTGACCCAGGACGCCGGCTACAACGCCACACTCGGCTCCCATTATCTCGGTGAACAGATCGCAGCCTTCGGCGGCTCTTATATCCTGACCTTCATCGCTTACAACGCCGGCCCGAACAAGGTTCCCGAATGGATCGACCGCTACGGCGACCCACGCGGCAAGTCCATCGACCAGGTCGTCGACTGGATAGAAAGCATCCCCTTCCCCGAGACGCGCAACTACGTCCAGCGCGTGATGGAGAACTATCAGGTCTACAAGGCACGGCTTGGTCAGAAGACCGATATCGAGCACGATCTAATCTACGGACGGGGATAGAGGCGCGGCGACAACTCGCCCGCCGTCTATTGCGCAACGTGCCGCGCTGCCCTCGCGTTTCGAAACCGGATCATTGCGGTTGTGAACAGCGGCCAAACCGCGCTAGACCTTGCTGAAGGATATGAATGCGAGGGGCTGGCATGGGCAACGACTATGAAAGCGGATTCCTGGAAAAGACGATTGCCGCCCCTGATGGGCTCAAGCTCCATGCGCGGGACTATGGCCACGACAATCCCGAGACGGCCGCGAGGCTGCCGGTTTTCTGCCTGCCCGGACTGACACGCAACTCCCGCGATTTTCATCAGCTGGCGCTGATCCTATCCAACGATGAGACGGCGCCACGAAGGGTGATCACGCTCGACGCGCGCGGTCGTGGCCGCTCGGAACGCGACGCCGACAAGAGCCACTACAACCTCGGGGTCGAAGCGCAGGATGTGGTCTCGGCCTGTGCGGCGCTTGACATCACGAAGGCGATCTTCGTCGGCACGTCGCGCGGCGGTCTCGTGCTTCATATCCTTGCCGCGACGCACCCCAAGCTGATGGCCGCCGTCATTCTCAACGACATCGGCCCCGCTCTGGAAATCGAAGGCCTCAGGGACATCCGCGACTATCTGAACCGCGGACGCAAACCGGCCGATTGGGACGACGCAGTCAATATTCTCAAGGAGGATCACGGCGCCACCTTCACCACGCTTGGCGAACAGGACTGGCGGGACATGGCGCACGCAATCTATGCCGAAGCCGACGGCCACATCGTTGCCGACGCGGATCCGGCGATTGCGCTGATCATGAAGTCGATCGATCTCGATGCGCCGCAGAAAGATCTCTGGCCGCAATTCGAAGGCTTCAAGCCGATACCGCTGATGACGATCCGCGGGGCGAATTCCAGACTTCTGTCGGACGCGGCGCTGAACGAGATGGGACGGCGACATGGGAACATGACGGCCCTGACCGTCCCCGGTCACGGGCATCCGCCGCTATTGCACATCGATCAAATTCCTAATGACATCCGCGCCTTTATCGAAAAGGCCGGTTAAATAGTTTCCGCTTTTCTTCGAAAAGCAGCCGATTCCGAGCGGAAAGCCGCCTCTCGATTTGCCTGAAATCGCTTCAGGGAAAAAGGCCCGGCTGGGAATACCGGGCCCCTTCCTCGATTGGAGGCGTTAGAGCATATCAGCTATTCTTTGAATCGCAGATCCGCTCTATCTTTTCGTTTTCACGCAGTTCCGGACGGAAAACCGTTTCACACTTTTCCTGGAACTGCTTGTCTTAGAACTTGCGTTCGAAGCGGAGGGTGCCGGCCCAGGTGTCGGTGTCGGCGGCATCCCAGTTGGTGTAGGAGATTTCCGGCTCGATCAGCAGATCCTTGACTGGGTTCCAACGAACGTTGGCGGTCGCGGCGAAGATCTTCGTATCAGTGTAGGCGAGCTGGATGTTCGACTGAACCTTCGGGTTGAAGGTGTAGCCCATGCCACCCCAGACGGCCCAATCACCCCAGCCGCAATCCGCGCCGTTGACCGGGCAGGCAGCGGAATTGGTATTCAGGTTCGAGCCGGCATACTGGTTGAGCTTGTCGCCGTCGGTGTTCCAGCCGCCCATGAGGAATGCCTTGAAGGCGCCGAAGTCGGCGTCGAGGCGAGCCTTGATGGCACCTTCCTCGACGATCGAATCATAACCGCCGACGACCTTGAAGCCGAATGCGCCTGCCTTGTAGCCGAGACCGGCAACAGCGTTCGGCGCATAGTGGTCGGCTTCGCCCTTCTGCCAGGCGCCACGGTAGGCGGAGCTGTTGGCATCGGACTTGTTGTCTTCCAGCGAGACGATCGCCGTGAAGCCGTTGCCGGCGTCATACTTGTAGGTGATCTGGTTGAGTTCCTTGGGGCCGTAGTAGATCACGTCGTCGTTGATGACGTTGCCGGCATAGCCCATGTAGAGGCTGTACTGCGAGTCCTGCTTGCCGACCAGGAAGCCGCCGAGGCTGATATTGGCCCAGAGAAGCTTCGTCGCGGTGTCGCCACCTTCCTGCCAGTCCTCACGGATGACGGTATTGGTCTTCAGGGCGCCGTATTCCGTGTCGGTTGCCGTATCGACGTTGATTTCGGCGCGGGTATGCCACAGCGTGCCGTTGTGGGATGCCGGATTGTAGGCATCCTTCCACAGGCCTTCGGTGCGGACGCGGCCGCCGAGCTTGAGGCAGGTTTCGGTGCCGGGAATGAAGAAGTAGCCCGCACCATAGGCATCGCAGATGCGGACGTATTCCAGCGGCTCAGGCTCGGCAGCAACGATCGCGTCGGCCGCGTGAGCGCCGGTTGCAGCCGCCAGCGCAGCCGCGGAGCCGAGAAGAAGGCTCTTGATGTTCATGGTAACTCCGTTCGAAATATGAATTAGGCATGAGAATTCGCGCCGAGAACCGACGTGCCCTACCCCACCCTGATGTTGGTGAACCCCTGCGGGAGAAGCTGAACAGGTGTGTTCCACTTCCGACGCGGAAACTACTCAGCGATTGTTACGACGCAATATCTCGATTAGCAGATCTCTATATATGACAATGCTTTAGGTATGTGCGTTGCACAAAAATCACGTCATCGATTTGTCATATTGCGACAAAAAGTATGATTTTTCATATGGCCTTCATATGGCTGTTACAATCGGCGGCGAATCGCCCAAGCGTGCGTCGAAATCGCCAAAACCGGCGCCTTGGGAGGGGTGGAACCGGCTCCATCGTCGGCCGCGATCGCTCCTAGACTTCAAACGCAAAAAGCCCGGCTTTCGCCGGGCTTTTCGCATCTGACAAGCGTCAGATGCTTTGGAGTTTAGAAGCTGCGCTGGAAGCGGAGGGTACCCTGCCACTGCTGCGAATCAACCTTGTGGTAGTCGGTGTAGGAAACTTCCGGCTCAATCTTAAGATCCTTCGTTGCCCACCAGATAACGTTCGCCGTGGCTGCCAGGGTCTCGTTGTCGGTATAAGCAACCTGAGCGTTTGCGCTCAGCTTTTCACCGAACGGCACGGATGCACCGGCCCAAACGGCCCAGTCGCCCCAGCCGTAGCCAGAACCATCCGCTTGAGCGAACTTGTTTGCCGTCTTGGCGTCCGAGTTCCAACCACCCATGAGAAAGGCGCTGAAAACGCCGAAGTCCCCATCGACACGAGCTTTGATCGCGCCTTCTTCCATGATGGTGTCATAGCCGCCTACGACCTTAATGGACCATGCGCCAGTCTTATAGCCAAGGCCGAGAACCGGGTCAGGTGCGTAGTGGTTCTGCTTAGCCTTCTGCCAGTTGCCAGAGAACTTGTCGGAGGCGGAGTTGGTGTCCTCCAACGAGGCCATCGCGGTAAAACCATTGCTGGCGTCGTAGGAATAGGTGATCTGATTCAGTTCATACGGGCCATCAACAACGACGTCATCGTTAATAACATTGCCGGCGTAACCGGTGAACTGATTGAATTGCGAATCAGCGAGACCGACAAGGAAACCACCCAGGCTAATATTAGCAGCGACAATACTCGGGCTACCGTCGCTCATGCCACCTTCAGACCAATCGAAACGCGCAACGGCGGAGGTCTTCAGGGCGCCATACTCTGTGTCGGAAGCCGTATCAACATTCAATTCGAGACGGCTGTGCCAGAACGTTCCTTTTTCCCAATCGGCCGGGGTATAAGCGTCGCCCCATTTGCCTTCAGAGCGAAGCATGCCACCAACCTTGAGGCAGGTTTCGGTGCCGGGGATGTAGAAGTAGCCCTTACCATAGGCGTCGCAAACGCGGACATATTCCATCGGCTCGGCGTCGGCAGCAACGATTGCGTCGGCTGCGTGAGCGCCGGAAACTGCTGCAAGCGCGGCAGCGGAGCCGAGAAGAAGGCTCTTGATGTTCATAGTAACTCCATTCGAAATTTGGATGAGCTTTTGAGGTTCTTCCGTCGCGATCGACGTGCCTCCTCCCATCCCCGGTTTTTCTTGACCCCTCACGGGAGAACCAGATTGCGTCAACGCTGGCCCTGAAGCCGAACGTACTTTGATGGTTTTTATGAAGCAACATAGGTGGACTATTAAGTCTTACATTCGTTATCGTTTGAACTATCACGTTGCAAAAAGATCACGTGTAGTTTTAATTCAAGATATTCGAATATACTTACAATATATAATTTAACTTTGTTATTAGCTTATGCTTTAATATGCATTTTTAATATTTCCTTCCATGTATAACTATAACGTTAATGTGTTATGCTTATGTAATTTAGATATTTTTAATATTTTCGCTAGCATGGCCTAGCTGTAACAAACATTCGAACCGGCGAACAGTCGGATTTCCTGCCACTGACGCTCAAGTATTTGACTATATTTATCTTTTTTTCCTAGGCCGATTTGAGCATAGTGCCTAGGCGCCGCCGTGAGCCCAAAGCGCGACGGCTGAAACCGTGCCCGAAACGAGGGAACTGCGCTCGGAGTGCCGCGCCCGTCTTGATTCAGTCGTACGGGTGAAAGAGCAGCGAATCAGCACATTCGAGCGAATCAGGAGGCTTCTGCCAGGCGGCTCGCGACCGCCGCTCGCCGCCATCTTTGAAATCGCGACGGCGGGATGCGCACCCGTACTCAGGACAAACGGTCCGGCCCATCAACGCAATAGGCCCGGCGTTTAAGCCGGGCCTTCTTTTCGCTACGCGACAATCAATCCGATCAGAACTTGCGTTCGAAGCGCAGGATACCGGCCAACTCGTCCGTGTCGGCGGCATCCCAGTTGGTGTAGGAGACTTCCGGCTGGATCAGCAGATCCTTGACCGGGTTCCAACGAACGTTGGCGGTCGCGGCGAAGATCTTCGTATCGGTGTAGGCGAGCTGGAGGTTCGCCTGGACCTTCGGGTCGAAGGTGTAGCCCATGCCACCCCAGACAGCCCAATCGCCCCAACCGCAATCCGCGCCGTGAACCGGGCAAGCCGAGCCATCCAAATTGGAGCCGGCATACTGGTTCAGCTTGTCGCCGTCGGTGTTCCAGCCACCCATGACGAACGCCTTGAAGGCGCCGAAGTCGGCGTCGAGACGGGCCTTGATGGCGCCTTCCTCGACGATCGAATCATAACCGCCGACGACCTTGAAGCCGAATGCACCTGCCTTGTAGCCGAGACCGGCAACTGCGTTCGGCGCATAGTGGTCGGCCTCGCCCTTCTGCCATGCGCCGCCGTAGGCGGAGCTGTTGGCATCGGACTTGTTGTCTTCCAGCGAGACGATCGCCGTGAAGCCGTTGCCGGCGTCGTACTTGTAGGTGATCTGGTTGAGTTCCTTGGGGCCGTAGTAGATCACGTCGTCGTTGGCGACGTTGCCGGCATAGCCCATGTAGAGGCTGTACTGCGAGTCCTGCTTGCCGACCAGGAAGCCGCCGAGGCTGATATTGGCCCAGAGAAGCTTCGTCGTGGTGTCGCCACCTTCCTGCCAGTCCCAACGGATGACGGCGTTCGTCTTCAGGGCGCCGTACTCGGTGTCCGTTGCGGTATCGAGGCCGACTTCTGCGCGGGTGTGCCAGAGCGTTCCCGTGTTCCAGGTTCCAGCGCCACCGTACTTGCCGTAGGCATCGCCCCACTGACCTTCGGTACGGACTTTGCCGCTGATCTTGAGGCACGTTTCACTGCCCGGTATGTAAAAATAACCGACACCATAGGCGTCGCAGATGCGGACGTATTCGAGCGGCTCAGGCTCGGCAGCAACGATCGCGTCGGCCGCGTGTGCGGCGCCAGCAACTGCAAACACAGCCGCGGAGCCGAGAAGAAGGCTCTTGATGTTCATAATAGCTCCATTCGAAATATGAATTAGGTAATGAAGATTTCCGCCGAAAATTGACGTCCCCACCCTACCCCGTTGCGTGACCCTCAATGGGAGAAGCAGAACTCATGCTCTGATTCCGACATTGAAAATACCGATCGGCGTCAATAGAGCAATTATTCGCTCCATATAAATACTATTCTTGATAGATATTCCGTCTTGTAAGTTGTAAAATAACAACGTTACAAATAATGCATATCTATACTTTAGTTTTTTATAATATTGGCACATCAATATTTGCTTATTTAGATATTATTCTTGTTAAATGCACTTACATATCTCAGCATGGCTGAAGTGAAACATAGCGTTAGCCGAGGACGTTCCCCTGGCCTCAAAACCAAGAACCGCGTCGAAGATGGCTGCAGACATGATCTGTCCTGTATGCGCGCACGCTGCAGACAAGCAAAAGCGCCTGGCGACATGCCGGACCATTGGAAAAGCCTGCCAATTTGCTGCTTCGACATGCTCTGGCTTGCCAGAAGCATCTGCAGGCGTTTGATTTTGGAGATGCAGCAGGTCCCGGACACAAGGTCGAGGATCACGACGCGTGCAGAGCGAGGCGGTCCGGCAGAATGTGGGCCTCCGATCGGACCGGCCCCAAGAGCCGCATCACAGGGCTCACCGATCCAGCCGAGCGCTCGGCGGCGCCGGTTCGCACTCGCAGGACATCTTGCCGCCGCCAGATCCTTGCCAAGCACGCCGGCAAACAAAAAGCCCGGCTTTCGCCGGGCCTTTCGCGTCTAACAATGTCAGATCTGACTTATTAGAAGCTACGCTCGAAGCGCAGGATACCAGCAACCTGGTCCTTGTTGACCGAGTCCCAGTTG
>NZ_JBFRDU010000048.1:0-30295 GCF_052113965.1 Rhizobium sp. RAF56 | reverse complement strand
CCGACGATGATCAGGCCCGGCTGCTCCTCGGCAACGACGCCCTTCAGGATCTTGGCGACCGCCAGCGGCTCGACCGCATCATCGGTCTCGACCAGGATCGCCCGGTCGGCGCCCATGGCAAGCGCGGTCCTCAGCGTCTCCTCGGCCTTGACAGGTCCGATCGACACCACCACCACTTCCGACGCCTTGCCGGCTTCCTTCAGCCGCAGCGCTTCTTCCACCGAGATCTCGTCGAACGGGTTCATCGACATCTTCACGTTGGCGAGATCGACACCCGTCCCATCCGGCTTCACCCGGATCTTGACGTTGTAGTCGACGACACGCTTAACTGGGACGATGATCTTTCCTACATCAGCCATCATAGCTTCCATTTCTGTTTGATAGTTTGAGGCCCGGACACCGCCGGGCCAGACAGCGGCGTGGCGCTCTCAGGATTCGACGATCAGGGCGTCCACTGCGACGGCGCCTTTTTCGTAGACCATCAGCGGGTTGACATCGAGTTCCGCCAAGGTTTCGCGAGCGTCACCGGCGTAGCTGGCGATCGCCATGATCGCATCGATCACCGGTTCGAGATCAGCACGCGGCTTGCCCCTGAAACCATCGAGCAGCGGGAACGTCTTGAGGCTGCGCAGCGCCGCTTCGACCTGACCGCGCGAAACCGGCAAGAGCAGCGGTTTGGCATCCTTGAGCAGCTCCACGAAAATGCCGCCCGCACCGACGACCAGGACCATGCCGAACAGCGGGTCGCGCTTGACGCCGACGATGAGTTCGGCGAGCGGCGGAGCCTGCATCGGCTCCATGAGATAGTTCTCAAGGACCACGCCAGGCGCGTGGGCGGAGACGCTGTCCAGCATGCGGTCCGCCGCCGCCTGCAGATCGGCGCGCGTGCGAAGATTGAGTGCGACACCGCCGACTTCGGTCTTATGCGGCAGATCGTCGTGCAGGACCTTGAGGACGACCGGCTGCTCCAGCTTCTCAGGCAGCGCGTCGATTTCATCGCGCGTCAGCACCCGGCCTGCCGGCACCTGCAGTCCGCGGGCGGCGAGGCGACGCTTGGACTCCACTTCGTTGACCGTTCGGCTCTCGTCGGACCCAGCGACCACCGGATAGAGCGCGAGATCGGCGGGAGGGCCTCCCGCATCCTTGTCGCGGCGCACGAGTTCGGAATGCGCGGCCCACAGCCCGATGACCTTGGCTGCGTCATGCAGTCCCTGCAGCGGCACGACGCCGAGCTCAAGCATCCATACACGCACATCTTCCGGGATCGATTCTGGATTTACCGATCCCATGAATACGGGTTTTCCCGTGGCTTTGCCGGCGGCGGCAAGGGCGCGGATCATCGCGAGAATAGGCTCGCCCGCATCTTCGGCGACCTTCGGCGAGGGATGATCCATGACCATCAGACCGCTGTCGTAGCCGCCCTTGAGCATGGTGGTGAACATCGGGGTGAGAAGCGCTTCATTGCCCCAGTAGCCCGCGGTGAAGTCGAGCGGGTTCGAGACGTGACCATAATCGGGCAGCAACGGCTTGATCGCGTCGATCTGCTGGCGCGTCGGCTGCGGAAGCTCGAGGCCGGCAAAGGAGCAATAGTCCGCAGCGAGACCGTTGTCGCCGCCCGAGCTGGAGAACACGGCAATCCGCCTGCCCTCCAGTGAGGGCGTGACCGAGGCCATCTTCAGCATTTCCAGGAACTGCGGGACGGTGTCCGTGACGATCACGCCGAGGCGATCGAAGAGCGCGTCATAGTACTCGTTCTGCCCGGCAAGCGAGCTCGTGTGGCTCGCGGCCATGGCAGCCCCGAGTTCCGAGCGCCCGGACCTGCAGACGATGACCGGCATTCCCTCGGCCCGCGCTCGCAGGCAAGCCTCGGAAAAGGCCGGAACGTCGCGGATCCCCTCCATGAACAAGCCGATGCAGGTGACGTTCGGATCGTCGATGAGGTACTCGATATAGTCCTCGAACCCGAGGATCGCCTGATTGCCGGCGCTGATGAGATAGCTGAAGGGAACGGAACGCTGGTTGGAGGTGAGATGGATGCAGACGTTGCCGCTTTGGCCGACCACGGCCGCCCCGCGCTTCGTCGACAGCGCCTGATAGCCTGACGGCCACATGCTCGCGTGCGTTACATAGTTGACCAGGCCGTAGCAGTTCGGACCAACGACGGCCATGTCCCCAGCCGCGGCGATAAGCTGCCGGTTGCGTTCGGCGCCCGCCTCGCCAAGTTCCGAGAAGCCAGAGGCGTAGCAGATGACGCCCCCCGCCCCTATCTGGTTCAGTTCCGCGAGCGCAGCGACCGTTACATCGGCATTGACGCCGAGATAGGTTGCATCGGGCGAGACCGGCAGATCGGAGAGGCTGCGGTAGCATTTGTATCCGCCGATCTCCTCCCGTTTGCCGTTAACGACATAGACCTCGCCTTGAAAGCCGTGTCGCTTGATGTTGCGCAGCGTAAGCTCGACGTAGCTGCCGCCGACGAGAGCGATGTGGCGCGGCGCGAGAAGTCGACGGAAGTTTTCTCGCTTGGCGTCGGAAAGCCTGCTGGATTGAATTTTGCTCGATGACAGTGACATGAAGTGTTGCCTTTTATAGCTCGTGACAATGTGGAGCCCGGCCGGTCAATGCCGGCGGGCTGGACATCGGAGGCGCGGATACCGCGCCTGCCCTATGTTTCAAACCGTGAGAGGCGATTGGATGCTGGCCAAGTCGAACGGCGGATCGGCCGGATGCTTCTCCGGATCTTGGCGGAAGACATCGCAGAGCCAGTCCCTGAGGATCATCCGGCAGGTCGCCTCGTCATAGGCGTTCTCCAGCACCAGGCCGATCCAGAGGCCGTCTATCAACTGGGTGTACATCAGCGTCGTGCTGCGGATGTTGAGCGTGAGCCCATGCTCTTCAGCGACCGCCGTTATTCGACGCTCGACGGAGGCGCGGTAGCGCCCCCAGAGCGTGCGGTGCACTTCGGCGACTTCGGGCTGCAGGCGGGAGGCGCTCCAAAAATGCAGCCAGACCTCGCGGTGCTGGTCCCGCAGAAACGGGACCATTGCCGATGCAAGAAGCTTTTCGAAGTGCGTGACCCCACCCCAAGCGCGAACGACCTGACGATGAAAGTCTTCCAGCAGTTCCGTGAGGTAGCGGAAAGCGAACAGAATAAGGTCGTCCTTGTTCTTGAAATAGTGGCTGATCAGTCCACGAGACAGGCCGGACTCTTCACTGATCGTGTTGATCGTGGAGTTCATGTACCCGTGCTTGCGGATCGATACGAGCGTTGCGGCCGTCAGGTCGCGCCGCCGCGTTTCAAGTGTCAGGACTTTCTTCTCTGCCCGCTTCATCCCCTATCCTCTGTCGCAACGCCGAACTACTGGCGGTGGGCCCGCAGCGTATCCTTGGCGATAATATCACGGTGGATTTCCGACGTTCCCTCCCAAATCCGTTCGATGCGCGCATCGCGCCAGAACCGCTGGATCGGGAAATCCTCCATTACCCCCATGCCGCCAAAGATTTGAACGGCATTGTCGGCAACGCGAAACACCATTTCAGAGCAGTAGAGGTTCACCATCGACGCCTGGGCGCGGTCCATGAGGCCCTGATCGATCTTCCAGGCGGCTTCCTTCACCATCAGGTCGCCGAGACGGATATCGAGCGCCATGTCGGAGATCTTAAACCCGGTTCCCTGGAACTCGCCGATGGTCTTGCCGAACGCCTTGCGGTTGGCCGCCCAGTCGCAGGTCATTTGAAAAATGCGCTCAGCCCGGCCCAGGCAGTGTGCCGAAAGGTTCACGCGACCCGAATAGAGCCAGTCGTTGGCCATCGAGAAGCCCTCGCCCTCATTGCCCAGGATCTTGCCGTCGGAAACGCGCACGTTGTCCAGATAGATCATGTTCGGATTGTAGCCGCGCGTGCAGATCGATTTCATCGGCTCGATCCGGATGCCCGGCAAATCGACGTCGAGAAGGAAAGCCGTGAACCGCTTTTGCGGCCCCTTCGGCGTTTCGTCGACGCCGGTGACTGCGATCAGGATGATGAAGTCGGAGTCATCGGCATGCGAGATGAACTGCTTGACGCCGTTGATGACCCATTCGCCGCCTTCGCGAACCGCCTTGGTGACGATGCCGCGCGCATCCGAACCGGCGCCCGGCTCCGTCAGGGCGAAGCAGTCGGTCTTGTCGCCCCGGATCGTGGGCAGTAGGTAGTCTTCGATCTGGGCGCCCTGGCATTTCAGCAGGATCGGCGTCGGGCGCTTGATCAGCAGCGACAACGCTGCCGAAGGCTTGCCCAGTACACGTTCGGTCTGGGCAAGCGTCTGGTGATCCAGCCCTGGACCGCCCCATTCCTCAGGCATGTTCATAGCCGTGAATCCGGCTTCCTTCGCCTTCCGGCGGATGTCCTGCGCGATCTCCTCGGGAACCTTGCGCAACTCCTCGACGATGTCCTCGTGCGGATAAAGTTCCTTCTCCACGAATTCGGTCAGCGATTGGACGAGAGCTTCTTGCTCAAAACTCAGACTAAAATCCATTTCTATCTCCTCAGGCGCCGATGAACTTGGGAGCGCGGCGTTCGTTGGCAGCCGCCAGTCCCTCGACGTGGTCTTTTGTCGTTGCGCAGATGTGTCCGGCCGCCACTTCTTCGATCTGTTGCTCGGCAAGAGAGCGCGTGAAGGACGTATTCATGAGCTTTTTCGCCAGGCCGATCGCGACGGTCGGGCCGGCGGCGAGCTGCTGGGCGAAGGCAAGCGTTTCGGAAAAGAGGTTTGCCTGCGTGGCGACGTGCGAGATCAGCCTGTTCTCAAGGGCGATCTGCGCGTTCCACAGTTCGCCCGTGAAGGCAAAGCGTTTGGCCGCCTCGAGCCCCATGACGCGCGGCATCAGCCAGGTGCCGCCGCAGTCCGGCGAGTAGCCAACGTTCGTGTAGGAGCAGATGAACTTCGAGCGCTCGGATGCGTAGCGAAAATCGCAGGAGAGCGCCATGTCGAGGCCGGCGCCGACGGCCGCGCCGTCGATCATGGCAATGGTCGGCTTGGCAAGGTTATGCACATCCTGGATGAGCTTGAGCGATTCCTCCATCCAGTTCATATCCGGCCACGGATCGTCGCCTTCGACCTTGTTGGCCCATTCCTTGACGTCGGCGCCCGCGCAAAACGCGCCGCCGCGTCCCGTCAGGATCAAGGCGCGAACGCCGGTGTCGGCAGCCGCTTCCTTTACAGCGCGGCGCAGCTCGATCGTCAGCCCCATTCCAAGCGCATTGCGTGCTTCCGGACGATTGAGCGCGATGACCGCAACAGCGTCGTGACGTTCCGTCTCGATATATTTGTACATTTTTCAATCCCTCAACTGTTCAAACTGTTGAATTCGTTGCACCTACCGGCCCGTCCATCGCGGAGCCCGACGCTCCAGGAAGGCCCTCTGTCCTTCCAGCATGTCGTCCGATGCGAGCATGCGGGCATAGGTGGCGTATTCCGGTCCGCTGTCGGCGCGGATCTCCATCGCCTTGCGGTCCGCCATCCCGTCGACGTTGCGCAGCACCTCCTTGAAGGCCTGCTGGGCAAGCGGTGCGTCGAGCGTCATCTTCTGAGCGATGGCAAAGGCGAGAGCGCGAAGCTCGGAGGCTGGCGCCATGCGGTGAACGAGACCCCAGGACACTGCCTCGGCGGCCGTCATCCGCTGGCCCGTCCAGATCATGGCCGTCGCCACGTTGTAAGGTATCCGCCGCGGCAGCCGTTGCAGGCCGCCGCCATCCGGCAGCAGGCCGCGCTGCAATTCGGGCAGTTCGAAATACGCGTTCTCGGCCATCACCATCAGGTCGCAAGCCAGAGCGAGTTCCATGCCGCCGCCGATCGCCGGCGCGTTGATTGCCGCGATCAGGGGCTTCTTGAGGTCCCACAGCTTGGTGATGCCGCCAAAACCGCCCTTGGCCGGACCGTCGAAGCTTTCATCCGATGAACCTGCTTCGTTGAAGTCGAGACCGGCGGAAAAAGCCTTCTCCTGGCCGCTCGAAAGTATCCCCACCTGCAGATCGTCGTCGTCCTTCAAGTAGACCGCGGCGCGCTCGATGGCGCGGCTCAGCTGCCGGCAGATGGCATTGACCTTGGGTTTCACCATGCGGATTTCGAGGACGCGGCCCTCGCGGCGGAGTTCGACGAAGCCCGCAAGCTCACTGTTCAGTTTTTCCAGCATTTCAATTCTCACGCTTGCGGTTGGTAGCGAGCTGCAGGACGAGCGGCGGCAAGGTTGCGACCACCAGCATCAGGGTCGATACGGCGGCGATCGTTGGATCGACGTCGTCTCGCAAGGTCTGGAACATCACTTTCGTCAGGGTTGAAGCGTCACCGCCCGAGACGAAGACCGAGACCACGACTTCGTCGAAGGAGACGATGAAGGCGAGGAGTGCTGCCGAGATCACCGAGAACTTCACCTGGGGCAGCGTAACCGTCACGAAGGCGGTAAACCGGCTGGCTCCAAGGCTGCGCGCCACCATTTCCTGGTTGAGGTCATAGGACTTGAAACCAGCTGTCATCGTGATGAGGACGAAGGGTATCGCGACCAGCGTATGGGCGATGATCAGGCCAAGCGTGGTATTCAGGAGGCCTGCCGAGGCGTAGACGAAGAAGAGGCCGATCGCCAGCAGGATGGCGGGAATGGCAATCGGCGCGGCGAGCGTGCTGTAGATCGTCCCGCGCAGAGCGAACTTGCCGACGTGAAGGCTATAGGCAGCGGCAGTGCCGACGGTCGTCGCAACGATCATCGTGCCCAGAGCAGCCCGCAACGACACCAGCGCGGCCATCAGCCATTTGTCCTGGCTGAAGAAGTTTTCGTACCAGCGCAGCGACCAACCCGGCGGCGGGAAGGAGAGCGAGTTCGACGAGCTGAAGGACATCGGCACGACGATCAGCGTCGGTACGACGAGGAAGAGCAGGATCAGCGCCGTCAGCGCGTAGAGCCAGATCCGCTGCCTGTGGGTGACGTGAGATTCCATCGGCGGCGCTCCTCAATGATTGGCCGAAAGGCGGCGCACGATGAGCCAGCTCAGGATCAGAAAACCGCCTGTCAGGACAAGAAGCACGACTGCCAAGGCGGACGCGGGCCCCCAGGTCGGAAAGAGCGCGACAGACTGCTCGATCCGCTGTGCGATCATCTGCACCTTGCCGCCGCCGAGAAGGGCGGGCGTGATGTAGAAGCCGAGGCACATGACGAAGACCATGATCGCGCCGGCAATCAGTCCGGGCACGCTGAGGGGAAGGAAAACACGAAAGAAAGCATGGCTTGGCGACGATCCGAGATTGGCGGCCGCCCGCATGAGATTTCCGTCGATCGCCTTCATCGAGGCGTAGAGCGGCATGATCAGAAACGGCAGGACGATGTGCACCATGCCGATCGTGACGCCGGTCATGTTGTGAACGAGAGCCAGTGGACGGTCGATGAGGCCGAGCATTTCGAGCGTGTCGTTGACGATGCCGCGCCGCTGCAGCAGGACCAGCCAGGCATAGGTGCGCACCAGCAACGACGTCCAGAAAGGCACGAGCACCGCCAGCATCAGGATCCGAGCCCAGCGATCGGGCAAGATCGTCAGCACGTAGGCGACCGGATACCCAAGAAGTACGCAGAGCGCGGTGACGATCACCGCGACTTGAAAGGTTGTGGCGAAGATCGACAGGTATGCGCCGTCGGTCACGATCCGGGTGTAGTTTTCAAAGCTGAAGCCGCCGTCCGCACCTATGAAGGAGAGCGAGAAGAGCCAGGCGATCGGCGCGACCATCAGGACGACGACGATCGCGAGTGCCGGAAGAGAAAGCCTCAGAAGCTGGACATTCTCCCGTCGACGATCTTTCTCAAGTGCGCGTGCATTCTCCAAGAGGCGCGCCTCGGATGCGTCCGGGCGAAAATGGCCGGAAAGTGCGCTAGCCGCTGACGACATCGCTCAACCCTCCGCGCTCACGATGCGTGCATCGGCTTGATGAAGAACCAGATCGACACGGTCGCCCGCGGCGAGCCTCTTTGTGGCCTCGCGGGTGCGGTTGGACTGGCGCACCAGCACCACGTCGCCCTGATCGAGCCCCACCTCGACGAGCAGGCTTTCGCCCTGAAAAACGACGCTCTTGGCAAGACCACAGAAAACGTTCGTGCAATTGTCCCGGGCAACCTCTCCGGGAGCAACGATGTCGAGGCGTTCCGGTCGCAACATCAGGACCGGATCACCGCTTGCCGCATCGAATGCTTCCGCCAACCGCAAGGGCTGATCGCCGTAGGCCAGACCGCTGGATGTCTTCTTCACCGGAATGAAGCTCGATTCGCCGATGAAATCCGCGATGAAGCGGCTGGCGGGCCTTTCATAAAGCTCGGGCGGCGTTGCGACCTGGGCGAGCTTGCCACGAGAGAAGACGGCAATGCGATCCGACATCGTCAGCGCTTCCCGCTGATCGTGCGTCACCGAAATGGTGGTCGTTCCCAAACGATCGTGGAGCCGGCGAATTTCGATCTGCATGGCCTCGCGAAGCTGCTTGTCGAGCGCCGAAAGCGGTTCGTCCATCAAAAGGATGCGGGGCTCGAAGACGATGGCGCGGGCAAGCGCTATGCGTTGACGCTGTCCGCCGGACAGCTCGGTGATGCGCCGGTCCTGGTAGCCGGCGAGCTGGACGAGATCGAGCACGCGGTGAACGCGGGCCTCTCGCTCTGCCTTCCCGATGGATCGAAGCTTGAGCGGATAGGCGATGTTCTCACCGACGGTCATGTGGGGAAAGAGCGCGTAGTTTTGAAAAACCATGCCGATGTTGCGCTTGTGCGGCGGCAGGTGAATGACTTCCTGCTCGCCCAAACGGACGGAGCCCGCGCTCGGCCGTGCAAAGCCTGCCAGCATCATCAACAAAGTCGTCTTGCCGGAGCCGGAAGGACCGAGGAGCGTCAGAAACTCTCCCGCCGCAATGTCGAGCGAGACATCGTCGACCGCGCGGAAAGCGCCATAGTCTTTGGTGAGCGACGAAATATAGACCGGCAGTGCCGTCGATGCTGCAGACGTCATCCAAGCAATCCCACAATTCTTGCCAGAGCAGATCAGCTTTTCTTTGGTTCGCAGATCCGCTCTATCTTTTTGTTTTCACGCAGTTCCGGACGGAAAACCGTTTCACGCTTTTCCTGGAACTGCTTTAGCGTCTGGCGGGCGCAGACCGCTGTCTGCGCCGCCTCCGAAACGTGCCCGATTTCCTCGGGCACGGTTTTCCTTACTGCTGCTTGAACTTGTCCCAGCGTTCCTGCAGCTCGGTGGCATGTCCTGCCCAGTAGGGAGCGTCGATGAAGACCTGCTTGGCCAGGTTCTCGGTGCTGGTTACGACCTTCGCTGCCTTCTCCGGCGGAATGAGGCCCTGCTTGAAGGCGTCCTGGTTCATCGGCCCGTAGGGGATGAAGTCCGGAAGGTTTGCCTGATAGTGCGGATCCAGCAGGTGGTTGATCAGCCGCATGGCGCCTTCCTTGTTCGGCGAACCCTTCGGAACGACCAAGCATTCGACGTCAACCAGACCCTGGTTGAGCGTATAGGCGTACGGCGCGCCCTCCTTGATGGCGGCCTCGATGCGCGCTGCCCAGATGGTCATCATGTCGACCTCCTGGCTCGTCGCAAGCTGCGTCGCCTGTGCGCCAGAATCCCAGAATACGGAGATATCCGGCTTCAGCTGTTCGAGCTTCTTGAACGCCTTGTCGACATCCAGCGGGTAGAGCTTGTCGCGCGAAACGCCATCGGCGAGCAGCGCCGCCTCCAGGTTGCTCTGGCCGCTATAGCCCGACACGGCGCGCGAACCGGGGAATTTCTTCGTGTCGAAGAAATCGGCCCAATCCTTCGGCGGATTGTCCTTATAGACGTCCTTGTTGTAGGCAATGACCGTGGAATAGGCCGTGAAGCCGATCGCATAGTCGGAGCGAAGCTTCTCCGGAATGCCCGCTGCATTAGGAATCTTGTCGAAATCGAGCTTCTCGAGAAGCCCTTCATCGCCTGCCTGCTTGCAATAGCCGCCGTAAAGCTCGGCGACGTCGATCTCGTTGGCGCCGCCCTTCACGCGGGTACGAATGTCGGTAATCCCGCTTTGCAGCGTGTATTCCTTGACATCCATGCCGTGATCTTTCGGCAGATGGTCGAGGATCGCCTTGCGAACCCCTTCCTGATAGGCGCCACCATAGGATGCATAGCTGACCGTCTCGTTGGCGACGGCCGGCAGCGCAAAAAGAACGCACGCTCCAACGACGTACGATGCACGAATTTTCATGAATCTCCTCCCTCAAGGCGACCGCATTACCGGCCGCGAATAGGGCTATCATAATTTTTATGGACGTCCAACTTTTTATTTGAGAAAATGGGCTGGACGTATAACACATTTTTGCTAGGGTCGGCCGATCGCTTGGGCAGCAACGTCTGCCGGGCCAACAATTGCTTTTCATTACATGACCTTAGGGTCGGAGGAGATGGGTATGAACGGAGCTGAAAGCCTGGTCCGCAGTTTGCTGTCGAGCGGAATCGACACCTGCTTCGCCAATCCGGGCACCAGTGAGATGCACTTCGTCGCAGCGCTCGACCGCGTTCCCGGCGTGCGCTGCGTGCTTGGTCTGCAGGAAAACGTGGTGACCGGGATGGCGGACGGATATTACCGTGTGCTGAGGCGGCCGGCAGCGACCCTTCTGCACTGCGGACCGGGTCTTTCCAACGGGCTTGCCAATCTTCACAACGCCCGGCGCGCCGAGAGCGGGATCGTCAATATCGTCGGCGATCATGCCACGTTTCACCGACCGTTCGATTCGCCGCTGACCGCCGACGTCCCGGCCCTGGCCGGCACCGTGTCGGCTTTCGTGTGCACGCCGGGAAGTGCCGAAAGGCTGGGCCACGACGCCGCTCGCGCCGCAGCCGCGGCCAAACAGCACCCGGGCCAGATAGCGACGCTCATTCTGCCGGCGGATGTATCGTGGTCCGAGGGCGGCTCCGAAGCCGCCCGTTTGGAGGTCGCAGCGCCGGCTGCGATCGACCCTCATAGCATCGAGACGGCACGGCGGATGCTGACATCGAGCCGTCGCACCCTCATCCTTGTCGGCAACAGCGTTGCCACGCTTGAAGGTATCGAGCTGGCTTATGCGATCGCGGCGCGCACGAAGGCCGACGTGATGGGGAGCTCGCTGGTCGCCGCATCGCCTCGCGGCCGTGGCGTACCAAAGCTGCCTCGCGTGCCCTACCCGGTCGACGTCGCGGTCGAGGCGCTCTCGGCTTACGAGCATGTCGTGCTCGTCAACTGCCCTCCCCCCGTGGGCTTCTTCGGCTATCCCGGCAAGCCTTCGCTGCTCTCAAATCCGCACGCGGTGCTGCACACGCTTTCTCGGAGCGACCAGGATGGAACGCTGGCTCTACGGCTGCTTGCCGATGCGGTGGGTGCGGAGCGGAGCGCCGGCAGGTTGCCGCAGGATGCGCGGAGCGAAATCCATCTGCCAACCGGCGAACCCACGCCTGAAAAACTGGACATGGCGCTCGCCGCCCTATTGCCTGAAAATACGATCGTCGTGGACGAGGCTTTGACCTTCAGCAACGGCTATACGACGATGGCGGCCATGGGCAATCCACACGACCATCTGATTATTACGGGCGGGGCCATCGGCGGGGGGATACCGGTTGCGACCGGCGCTGCCATCGCAAGCGACGGAAAGCGGCGGGTCGTCAACCTTCAGGCAGACGGTTCGGCCGCCTATACGCTGCAGGCGCTTTGGACGCAGGCGCGCGAGAAGCTTCCATGCACGACGATCCTCCTCAACAACAGGCGCTATAATATCCTCATCGGTGAGTATCGGAATGTCGGCGCTGTCCCTGGTCCGACGGCGATGAGCATGCTCGATCTTGGCAATCCTGAAATCCGCTGGGCGGAGCTTGCACGTTCGCTCGGCGTCGAAGCGACGAGGGTCACCACCATGGAAGAATGCACCCGCGCGCTGTCGGCGAGCTTCGCGTCCGACCTCCCGCACCTGATCGAACTTGTCATCTAGGGAGTATCGGTGAAAGTCCTCGTCGTATTCGATCTTCGCGAGCAGCACCGGATCGAGCGAAACGAAGCGATCGCCTTCGTCTTTCCGGTCTGGTGGTGGTCGTTTCCGGCGACCACCATAAAGGACGCTTCGTTCGAACTACTATACGAGAGGGCGACGAAATCCGCGCAGCGCTTCTGGAGCGAGCGCGGCAAATCGGCCGAAGATTCTAGAGAAAATCCATCCGAAAGTGCGTGAAAACAAATAGATAGAGCAGATCTGCGAAAGCAGATCGCTTCAGCGCGCATTTAAGAGCTTTGCTCGAACTCCACCAGCGCCCCTTGAAAATCCTTGGGATGAGCGAAAAGGACCGGCTTGCCATGGGCGCCGATCTTGGCCCGCCCGTCACCCAGCACCCTTATGCCCTCATCCTTGAGTTTTTCTGCCGCGCTCTCGATGTCATCGACTTCGAAGCAGAGGTGATGGATTCCGCCCGACGGATTTTTCTCGAGGAAGCCTGCGATGGGCGACCCGTCGCCCAACGGGTGGAGAAGCTCGATTTTCGTATTGGGCAAATCGATGAAGATCACGGTGACGCCGTGTTCCGGCATGTCCTTGGGTGGGGAAACGGGAACGCCGAGACCGCGGTAAAGTGCCGCCGCCTGATCGAGATCCGGTACCGCGATCGCGATGTGATTGAGCCTGCCGATCATTTCAACTGTTCCTGCGCTTGCCTTCGAGAAGATCGAGGACGGAATTGGCTGCGTGAAGCACGTTGGTGCCGGGACCGAAGACGGCGGCGACGCCGTGATCCATCAGATAGTCGTAGTCCTGCCGCGGAATGACGCCGCCGACCACGACGATGACGCTGCCCGCGCCCCTCTCCTTGAGCGCCTCGACGAGTTGCGGGGCAAGCGTCTTGTGACCCGCGGCGAGCGAGGACATGCCGACCACTTGCACCTTCTCCTTGACGGCGAGGTCGGCGGCCTCATCCGGCGTTTGAAAGAGCGGGCCGGCAAGAACGTCGAAACCAAGGTCGCCGAAGGCAGACGCGATGACCTTCGCGCCGCGGTCATGGCCGTCCTGACCGAGCTTTGCCACCATGATTTTCGGCTTGCGCCCCAGCGACAGGGAGACTTCGTCGAGACGGGCACTGAGCGTGGCGAGTTCCGGATCGCCGGCATAAGCGGCACCGTAGATGTCGCTGACGACGTTCGGGGTCGCTGAATGATCGCCGAATACGGCACGCATCGCGTCGGAAATCTCTCCAACGGTGGCGCGAGCCCGCGCGGCATCCACGGCGGCTTGAAGAATATTGCCCTCGCCGGTCTCGGCGACCGTCTTCAGGCGCTTTAGGGTTTGCTCCACCTCGACGCTGTCGCGGCGCCGGCGCGTCTCTTCGATGCGCCTGATCTGGGCGCTGCGCACGGCCGCATTGTCGATCGCGAGGATCTCGATGTCTTCTTCCGTTTCCAGCCTGTACTTGTTAACGCCGACGATGACCTCCTCGCCCCGGTCCACGGCCGCCTGGCGGCGCGTCGCGGCTTCCTCGATCAGCCGCTTCGGCAGGCCTTCGTTGACGGCCTTGGTCATGCCGCCCAGCGCCTCGACCTCTTCGATCAGTGCCCAGGCCTTGTCGGCAAGCTCGTTGGTCAGGCTTTCCACGTAGTAGGAGCCGGCAAGCGGGTCGACCACCTTGGTCACCCCGGTTTCATGCTGCAGGATGAGCTGCGTGTTACGCGCGATGCGCGCGGAAAACTCGGTCGGCAGGGCGATCGCCTCGTCGAAGGAATTGGTGTGCAGGGACTGCGTGCCGCCGAGCACGGCGGACATCGCCTCGAAGGCGGTGCGGATAATGTTGTTGTAGGGGTCCTGCTCCTGCAGCGACACACCCGAGGTCTGGCAGTGGGTGCGCAGCATCAGCGAGGAAGCCTTCTTCGGCTTGAACTCCTCCATGATGCGCGTCCAGAGCAGCCGCGCGGCGCGCAGCTTCGCCGCCTCCATGAAGAAGTTCATGCCTATCGCGAAGAAGAACGACAGACGGCCGGCGAACTCATCGACGTTGAGACCCTTGGCGATCGCCGCCCGCACGTATTCGCGACCGTCGGCGAGCGTGAAGGCGAGCTCCTGCACCAACGTCGCACCGGCCTCCTGCATGTGGTAGCCGGAGATCGAGATGGAGTTGAACTTCGGCATCTCCTTCGCCGTATATTCGATGATATCGGCGACGATCCTCATCGAGGGCTCTGGCGGATAGATGTAGGTGTTGCGGACCATGAACTCCTTGAGGATGTCGTTCTGGATGGTCCCCGATAGAGCGCCGCGGGACACGCCCTGCTCCTCGCCGGCGACGATGAAATTCGCAAGGATCGGGACAACCGCGCCGTTCATCGTCATCGAGACGGAGACCTTTTCCAGCGGAATGCCGTCGAAAAGGATCTTCATGTCCTCGACCGAGTCGATCGCCACGCCCGCCTTGCCGACGTCGCCGACCACGCGAGGATGATCGCTGTCATAGCCGCGATGGGTGGCAAGATCGAAGGCGACGGATACGCCCTGCTGGCCGGCCGCAAGCGCCTTGCGATAAAAGGCGTTGGAGGCCTCGGCGGTGGAAAAGCCCGCATACTGCCGGATCGTCCAGGGCCTGCCGGCATACATCGTCGCGCGCGGGCCACGGGTAAAGGGCGCCAACCCCGGCAGCGACCCGAGAGACGCCATCCCGGCGGTGTCGGCCTCGATGTAGAGTGGCTTGACCGCGATGCCTTCCGGCGTCTCCCAGACGAGTGTGTCGGGCGAAGCCTTGAGTTCCTTCTCGGCGAGATCCGCCCATTCCTTCAATGGTTTTTCCGCCATCATTCGAACTCCAGGATGAGTTCGTCGACCGCCAGGCTCTGTCCCAGCCGCGCTTCGACGCGTTTGACCACACCCTTGCGCTCGGCCTTCAGGGCATTTTCCATCTTCATCGCCTCCACGACCGCAAGCGTTTGCCCCGCCTCAACGGAACTGCCGGCTTCGACCGCGATGGAAGTTACAACCCCCGGCATCGGGCAAAGCAACAGCTTAGACGTATCAGGAGCCATCTTGGCGGGCATCAGCCGGGCAAGTTCTGCGATGCGCGGCGACCAGACGCGGGTCATGGCATCCATTCCCCGCCAGCGCAGCCGGATCGCCGACCCCCGCAGGTCCACCTTGATGCCCAGGATTTCGGTGCCGGCCTTGAAGGCGCTGTGCGTCTTGCCGGGACGCCAGTCGCTGGTGACCGAAAGCGCCGAGCCGTCCGCGAACGACACATCGATCGAGCTTTCCGCCCTATTTGCCGACAGGCTGAAGCGCCACTGGCCAAAGGCGACGACCCAGTCGCTGCCGAGTTTTCGCCGGTGATTTCCAATCGTGCCGGAAATTTCGATCGCCCGCGCCTGAACGATATGGTTGATCGCCGCCGCGACTGCCGCCAGCTTTCTAGCGCTCGCCTCGTCGGGCTCCACGCCCTGGAATCCTTCAGGAAACTCCTCCGCGATATAACCGGTGGTCAGTCGGCCGGAGCGGAATCGCGGCTGGTTCATGACCGCCGACAGAAACGGCAGGTTATGGCCGATCCCTTCCACCTCGAAGTCGTCGAGTGCATCGCTCATGGCGTCGATCGCAGCTTCGCGGCTTGGCGCCCAGGCGCAGAGCTTGGCGATCATCGGGTCGTAGTACATCGATATTTCGCCTCCCTCGCAGACGCCGGTGTCATTGCGCAGCACCGTACCATCAACTTTCGCACCTTCGGACGGCGGGCGATAGCGCGTCAGCCGTCCGATCGAAGGCAGGAAATTGCGATAGGGATCCTCGGCATAGAGGCGGCTTTCGATCGCCCAACCGTTGAGCTTTACCTCGTCCTGGCGGAAAGTCAGTGCTTCCCCATCAGCAACCCTGATCATCTCCTCAACCAGATCAAGTCCGGTGACAAGCTCGGTGACCGGGTGTTCCACCTGCAGGCGCGTATTCATTTCGAGAAAGTAGAACTTGTTTTGCTTGCCGTCGACGATGAACTCCACGGTGCCAGCGGAATGATAGCCGACGGCCCGGGCGAGCGCGACCGCCTCCTCGCCCATCGCTCTTCGGGTTTCCTCGTTCAGAAACGGGGATGGAGACTCCTCAATCACCTTCTGATTGCGGCGCTGGATCGAGCATTCGCGCTCGCCGAGGTAGACGATGTTGCCATGCTTGTCGCCCAGCACCTGAATTTCGATGTGACGCGGCTCGGTCACGAATTTCTCGATGAAGATGCGGTCGTCGCCGAAGGAGTTTCTCGCCTCGTTGCGCGACGCCTGGAACCCTTCGCGGGCTTCCTCGGCATTCCAGGCGACACGCATGCCCTTGCCGCCGCCGCCGGCCGACGCCTTGATCATGACGGGATAGCCGATCTCGCCGGCAATCCGAACGGCCTCCTCGGCATTCTCGATCAGCCCCATGTGACCGGGGACCGTCGAGACGCCGGCTTTGGCGGCGAGGCGCTTGGAGGTGATCTTGTCGCCCATGGCCTCGATTGCGCCCACGGGCGGACCGATGAAGGTCACCCCTTCCCTTTCGAGCGCGGCTGCGAACTGGGCATTTTCGGACAGGAATCCATAGCCTGGATGGACGGCGTCGGCGCCGGTCTTACGCACCGCATCGATGATCCGGTCGATGACGATATAGGATTGGTTGGACGGCGCCGGGCCGATATGCACGGCTTCGTCCGCCATCGATACGTGAGGCGCGTTGCGGTCGGCATCGGAATAGACGGCGACTGTTGAAATACCGAGACGCTTGGCGGTCTTGATCACCCGGCAGGCGATCTCGCCGCGGTTTGCGATCAGAATTTTCTTGATCATGGGAATGGCCTGTCAAAGAGGTATCGTGTCGTGCTTTTTCCAGCGCGTGTCCACCTGCTTGTTGCGAAGCGAGGCGAACGCGCGCGCGATGCGGCGACGGGAGGAATGCGGCATAATGACCTCGTCGATGAAGCCGCGCTCGGCCGCGACGAAGGGATTGGCAAAGCGCTCCTCGTATTCGCGCGTCCGGGCGGCAATCTTCTCGGGATCGGCCAGATCGGAACGATAGAGGATCTCGGTCGCTCCCTTGGCCCCCATGACCGCGATTTCGGCGCTCGGCCAGGCGTAGTTCACGTCCGCGCCGATATGCTTGGATGCCATGACGTCGTAGGCGCCGCCGTAGGCCTTGCGCGTGATGAGCGTGACCATCGGAACGGTCGCCTGCGAGTAGGCGAACAGGAGCTTCGCGCCGTGCTTGATGACGCCGCCATACTCCTGGGCAGTACCGGGGAGGAAGCCGGGGACATCCACCAAGGTGAGGATCGGGATGTTGAAGGCATCGCAGAACCGGACGAAACGGGCGGCCTTGCGCGAACTGTCTATGTCGAGGCATCCGGCAAGCACCATCGGCTGGTTGGCGACGACGCCCACCGTCTGGCCTTCCATCCGCATGAAGCCGGTGATGATGTTGCGCGCGAAGCTCGCCTGCAGCTCGAAGAAATCGCCCTCGTCGGCGAGCGCGAGAATAAGTTCCCTCATATCGTAAGGCTTGTTGGAGCTATCCGGAATGAGCGTATCGAGGCGTTGTTCGAGACGCGCGGGATCGTCGTGGAAAGGCCTCGTCGGCGGCTTTTCGCGATTGTTGAGCGGCAGGAAATCGAAGAGAGCCCTGATCTGCTCAAGCGCTTCCACGTCGTCCTCGAAGGCGCCGTCCGCGACCGAAGACTTCGAAGTGTGCGTGCGCGCGCCGCCAAGTTCTTCAGCCGTGACGATCTCATTCGTAACGGTCTTGACGACGTCGGGGCCGGTTACGAACATGTAGGACGAATCTCGCACCATGAAGATGAAGTCCGTCATGGCGGGAGAGTAGACGGCGCCGCCCGCGCAAGGTCCCATGATGACCGAAATCTGCGGCACGACGCCCGACGCTTCGACGTTGCGCTTGAAAACGTCGGCATAGCCCGCGAGCGAGGCCACGCCCTCCTGGATACGCGCTCCGCCGGAATCATTCAGGCCGATGACCGGCGCGCCGTTCCTCATGGCCATATCCATGATCTTGCAGATTTTCTGCGCGTGCGCCTCCGACAGGGAGCCGCCCAAGACGGTGAAATCCTGCGAGAAAACATAGACCTGGCGACCGTTGATCGTCCCCCAGCCGGTGACGACGCCGTCGCCGGCAACCTTCTGATCGGCCATGCCGAAATCGACACAGCGATGCGTGACATACATGTCGTATTCTTCGAAGGAACCCTCGTCGAGGAGCACCTCGAGGCGTTCTCGCGCGGTCAGTTTGCCCTTGCCGTGCTGTGCCGCGATCCGTCGCTCGCCGCCGCCTGAGCGCGCTTCGGCTCGCCTCGTCTCGAGCTGATCCAAAATAGTCTGCATGATACCTCCTGCGATATGTTCTCTGTCTATCGGGCGGCGGCGCCTGAGAAAATGCTTGAACGCGCACATCAGCGGAATTATAAAAATTCAAAATTGAATTTGCGAAGTTGCGAAGATGGCCATCGGAAAACTCTTCATCGGGCGCAAGGTCCGGGAAATGCGCTTGGAGCATGCGGCAACGCAAAGCCAATTTGCCGAGCGCCTCGGCATTTCGCTGAGCTATCTGAACCAGATCGAAAACAATCAACGGCCGGTATCGGCCGCGGTCCTCCTGGCTCTTGCCGACAAGTACGGGCTCGACATCTCCGAGCTTTCGACAGGCGAGACCGACCGGCTGATGTCGGCGCTCACCGAGGCACTCGGCGATCCGCTATTTGAATCCTACTCGCCGACTTTGCAGGAATTGAAACTAATCGCGCAGAATGCGCCGGGATTTGCGCGGGCGCTCGTCAGCTGCCACCAGGCTTACAGGCGAAACAGCGAGCACATTGCGAGCCTCGACGACAGGCTCGGTCGCGCGGCCGTCCTTGAGACGACGCCCTATGACGAGGTCCGCGACTTCTTTCACTACGTCGACAATTACCTCCACGACCTCGACACGACAGCGGAAAAACTCGCCCTTGAGCTCGGTCTGCAGGGCGGGGACGGCCAGCCAATCCTTGTCGATTACCTGGAGCGGCAATTCGGCGTTCGGGTCGTCCAGGATGCGTCGCTGATGAATGCGGTTCGCCGCTTCGATCCCTCGGGGCGGGTCCTTGCCCTCAATCCTTACGTACCCGCCGAGACCCGATGCTTCCAGACGGCGGTGCAGACGGCACAGCTCTATGCCGGCGATGTGATCGACGCCATCATCCGCGACGCCGGCTTTCGAACCGAAGAGGCCGAACAGGTCTGTCGCATCGGGCTGCACAACTATTTCGCCGGCGCGTTTCTCATGCCCTATCAAGGCTTCCTCAAAGCCGCTCGCGATGTCAGACATGACATAGAACTGCTTGCCGCACGGTTTGGTGCATCGCTCGAGCAGGTTTGCCACCGGCTGTCCACCTTGCAGCGGCCCGGCATGAAAGGCATTCCGATCTTCTTTGCGCGGATCGACCGCGCCGGCAACATCACGAAGCGTCATAGCGCGACGAAGCTGCAATTCGCGCGCTTCGGGGCCGCCTGCCCGCTTTGGAATGCTCACCAGGCCTTCGAAGCGCAGGGCCGGTTTATTCGCCAGCTCGCCGAAACGCCCGATGGCGCCCGCTATCTCTGTCTGGCGACACACGTCAGCAAGGGTGTCGGCGGTTTTCGGACGCAGCGTTCGAGCCATGCGCTCGCGCTTGGCTGCGAAATCTCCTACGCTGGGGCCTTCGTCTATGCCGACGACCTCAATCTGACCGATCGCGCCGCCTTCGAGCCAATCGGCATCTCCTGCCGCACCTGCGAACGCACTAACTGCGCCAGCCGCGCCGTTCCACCGCTGCGCCGTCACATCTCCGTCGACCACAACATCAGGGAAGCAACGCCCTATCGCCTGACCTGACGAGGTCACTCAAGCTTCAGCCAGGCTATTGTTTATCGTCAACGCGCACATACTACGATGGCAATTTAGTCAAACAATTTCAATTACTTGACATGCATTCAACACTTGTGTTGACTTCCACAGAAGTGTTGAATACGCTATGTATATGAACGCAAACGAACTAAAACGCTGGCTGCAGAAACAAGGCTGCACTTTCGAGAGCCACCGCGGCGGAAGCGGTCATCTCACGGTCTATCGCGACGGTAGAAAGTCGCAACTCCCGATGCACGGAGCAGCCAAGGAGCTAGGCCCGAAATTGGTCGCGAAGATCAAAAAGGACTTGGGCCTAAAATAAAGAGGAACGACCATGGCTTGCTATAAACTGGCGATCCAGCCCGACGAAGATGCTTGGCTGGTTACATCAGATTCTTTCCCCGAGCTGGTGACGTTCGGGCAGACCACTGATGAAGCATGCGCGAACGGGCGTAACGCCATTGAAGAAGCAATTGCCGCCCGGATCGCCGATGGTGAGGATATTCCACTCCCCATGCAGGAACCCGATGGTAAGGGCCACTTTGTCGAGCTTCCGATGATGATCTATCTGAAGGCGGCTATTTATTTGATCATGCGCGACAAAGGCATGACCAGGGCAGATCTGCAGAGGGCCCTCAAATGGCCCCATCGTGAGCAAATCGACCGCCTTTTCAGGCTTGACCATCAGACCAAACTCGACGCCATCGAGGAAGCCTTCAAGGCGCTGAACGTGCCATTGCGCGTGGATATTCCATTTCCGCACGCGGCCTGAGCCAAAAAAGCGCGCGAGTCTCCCTATACGGTGGCGCCGTCTCAAGTCGTGTGGCGTTGGGCATGTCCCATCGTGGATTGGCCTGCACCCTTCACATGTTGACGGCTGCGTTTTCACCCATCTCAGGCCGCGTATTGGTTACCGCCGCCGCAGCCATCTTAATGTAGCTGATAAGCGTCCCCGGACTATCCCAGTATTCCGCGATCGAGGGCGTGATCTTGAGGATCCGGATCGATGGATCGTCGGGGTTTTCCCACCAGGCTTTTGCCGGAGTGGCCCATAAATCGCGGATCTTTTCGCGGTCGTTCTGAACTTCAGCGCGACCGGAAATCGAAACATATTTTTGCGCCCTGGCGTCCGCAAATGCCAGGCATACCTCGGGATTGCGCGCGATCTCGTCGTCCTTGTGACTTGTCACGTCGGTCAGGAAATAGAAGGCGTTGTCTACTCTCTCGGCATAGGCCGACATCGGACGCGCCTTGATTTCATTTCCGACTTGCGTTGCCAACATGCAAAAGCCGATCTTCTCGGCAAGATCCCATACTTTGCTGGTATCGTCTTCAAGGTTTGTCATTCACTGTTCTCCATCCTAGACGGAACTAACGGTTGGATCCGAATGACGTTCCCTACGTGTCAGGATGGTTCCGGCCTATCGCGTTGAAGTAAGTCCACTAGCGTGTGGCACAAACCACCGTCTCAACCGTTTGTCTCACAGAAGGCAAAAGGTGACGAAAATGAGAACATTCGCAATCATTGGCCTGTCGCTGTTGACTGCCGTTTCAAGCGTGCTGCCAGCAAAGGCTTTCCCGTCTATCGACGCGCCGAAGCTCGAGGTTTCGGACGCGAAGTTGATACAGTATCGCGGCAATTGGGGACGCGGTGGCGGCTACGGCCATTACGGCGGCGGATACTATGGCCACAACAACTATGCCTACAGGCGGTATGGGGGTGGGCATTACGGCGGTGGACACTATGGTGGCTACCATGGTGGCGGGCATTACTACCATGGCGACAACGACAACTTCGGCCTAGCCCTTGGCGGACTGGCGGCAGGTGCACTCATCGGCAGCCTGCTTGTGCAGCAGCCGCGGTATTACGGAAGTTATGGCGGTGGTTCCCACACGGGCTGGTGCTATTCGCGGTATCGCTCCTATCGGGCCTATGACAACACATATCAGCCCTACTACGGCCCGCGCCGCCAATGCGTTGGACCGTATTAAGCAATCCGAATACCGGCTCGCTCCTAGCAACAGTATTTAGGTGCTGCAAGCGGGCTGGCAGCTCAAGGTTGCTATGGCTCAAGCAGATGTTCGCAACGGCGCAGAACGAACAAAACAGCTGGAGGTCGAACATTAACGCGTCTTGATCGTTCCTATGCGATAGCCTGCCTGTTTTCGGCATTGCTATTGGACGAGGCCGGACGTTGCTCTCCCCTGACCCACGTTCACGACGGACCCGTGAACGCACCTAAAAGAGCGAGCTCGTCACCCGCGGCTCGCTCTTCCTTTTTGACAAACAGAGAACGTATCGGCGACATAGCATGTCGAACCTACCTCCAAAGAGGTAGAAGCCACCACAGTGGGAACTCTACGCGGCGTCGCGCATTCCTCCATTGCAACGCGAGGGATCGCTATGAATATCGCAGTCAAATGCGCATTGCCGTTGGCGGCAGTCCTCCTCTTCCCGGCGATGGCGAGTGCCAGTTTGGAAGCGCCAGCATCCTCTCTATCCGAGCCGCTTCGAGCGCCGGATGCAAACCTCGTTCTGAAATTCCCCGACCGCGTGAAGCTCGCCAGTGCGAGCATCGAATTGATAGATGCCAATAGCCGGCGCATAGCGACCGACAAGCCAGAACTGCGCGGCGACGGCACCGGTGTGAACCTGCCCCTGAGAGCGCCGCTCCAGCCGGGCATCTACACGGTGAAATGGCACGCGACCTCCAGCGACGGCCGCGTCAACGAAGGTAGCTACGACTTTCACGTCGACCTCTAGCAATACGCTTGGCCGAACAACCGGGTACGCAATCGCTGGATAAGTTTTCGCCCAGAAGACTAATCGGCAAGATCCGAAGCCGTTGATGTTCGAGCGAGCGGACACCCGTCCTGAATTTTCTGCCATGTCGTCAGGTTCTGAAAGGTTTCGCAGCGGGCGAGATAGGCTTTGCCATCGACCCTGATGCAAGTGATCTGGCCGATCTCGAAATGAGATCCGTCGCGCTGCCTGCAGGTGCAATGGAAGTGCGGGTGGGGGTTGGTCGTGGGATAAGGTTGCGGCGGCTCGCTGGCGCCCACCCCGCCAAAAGTCGTCACGAGGACGGCTAAGACCCGCAACTGCATGGCGCCCTCCCGGTCGCAATACCGATAGGTGGCAATATTTAGCGCCCATGCGAGACTTTTCCAGAAGGCAGGAGCGACGGCTATAAAACGAGCCGTTCAACCTGCGCCGGCGTATGTGTTCCTGGCGTCGCCGCAGACGTCCGGCCGGAACTTTCCCGTAATCCGCCAGTTCATCAGATGCCGCTCAGTCTCTGGCGCACCCTCCTGCCTCGATCCAGCCCTTGTGGCTGGTCGGGCTGGGCGGCACCCTCGGGAAGGGCAGGATTCAGAATAGCCTGATACCGGTTAGCTCACCGAGCTTATCCATAAGCCGATCCTGGAAATCCGGGTCCGTTACTTCCGAAGCGGGCTGCCGTTGCTGACGGTGATACCAGTATCTACCGCTGACCTTCGCGGCCTCGTCGTCGCTGACCGCGAGCCAGGTTTGGGTCAGGTGCCCCATCTGAAGATCGTCAGGCGCTCCGGCACCTCCCATCTTTGTCGGCACCCAGCCGGGATCGACAGCGTTGCTCTTAACATCCGCCCAATGGCGGCCGACGGCAGCGCCAAGCGTCGCGACATAGAGTTTGCTCTCCGAATATGCCTGACTGGCGTTCCAGCGCCGCTCCGTCCAATCGATATCTTGCAATGAACCGCTACCGCCCTCATGCATGCCGCTCGTGAGGTAGACCAGCCGACGCGGACGCTCGATCAAGGCCGTAAGGACATACGGAGCCAGTGTATTCACCGCCAGCGTCTTGGCGTGGCCCTCAGGCGTTTCACCCCGGCTCCTTTCAAGGTAGATCCCCGCGTTGTGAATAACGGCATCCATACGCCCGATCTCGTTGACCTGATCCGCGATGGATCGGGTCTCGACCTGGCTGCCGAGATCGCCAATGACGACCCCCAAAGCGCGGGACGACAACTCGCAAATCGCGGAGGCTCGTACTTTGGAGCGGGAATGCAACACGACCTCGTGGCCGTCGGCCATCAGGGTACGGGCTGCAGCCAGCCCAAGGCCATCGGTTGAACCTGTGATAAAGATGCGGCTCATTTGATGTTCCTTTTGGCAAGCGACGACGGGAGCGCATCGCCGCCGATGGTCGTTTCATCGTTCTCCACCTAGCGGAACGACGAAACAGCTGTTGTTGTCGCCGCTAGCCTATCGATTTCCAAAGCCAGTTGCTGCTGCGTGTATGGTTTTCCAAGCCTGGCGATATCGAGATCGAGGTCTACGCCAGGAGGCAGCTCGGCATATCCTGACGCCAGCAGTATCGGCAGACCGGGCACGAGCTCGCGAGCGGCCTTGACCAGCTCGAAACCGGTCATACCGGGCATCGAGTAATCGGTAATCATCAGATCAAAAGCGTCAGCACCACCGAGGTAACCGAGCGCCTCTTTTCCGGAGTGCGCCTCGACGACTTCATGTCCGAGATCGACCAGCATATCGGCTGAACTCATGGCGATCAGCAGATCATCGTCCACCAGAAGTATCCGTTTGGGCCCGGAAATCTCCACCGGATTTTCCAGGCCCGAAACTCTGTGCTCCGAGGAGGCAACATCTGACGTTGAAACCGGAACCCACAGTTCGGCCCTTGTCCCCTTGCCAACCGTACTGGCCAGTTTCAGGTCGCCCTTCAACTGCAAGGCAAGACCATGGATCATCGACAGACCCAGTCCAGTTCCCTTGCCCAGTTCCTTCGTGGAGAAGAACGGCTCTATAGATTTTTGAAGGGTCTCCTTGTCCATACCGTGCCCTTGGTCGGACACCGAAAGAACAACATATCTCCCCGCGGCAAGTTCGTCCTTTCTGGAAATCTGTTCGATCTCGTCCAGTTCTATCCGGATCGTTCCCCCACCCGGCATCGCGTCCCGCGCGTTCAGAGCCAGATTGAGAAGTGCTAACTCGACCTGATTGGCATCTGCCGAGACGGGAGGAAGATGGTCCGGAACAAGGGTTTCGATCAGTATCGTAGAGCCAACGGATCTGTTGAGAAGATCTTTCATACCGAGAACAAGCTTGCAAAGGTCGACTGGCCCGACATGCAGGTCCTGCCGCCGTGCGAACGCCAGTAGCCTTTGGGTCAGCGACGCTCCCCGTTTGGCCCCTTGCAAGGCCCCTTCGATCAGTCTGACCGCTTTGGCGTCATCGCCGACATGTTTGCGAAGGAGTTCCAGATTGCCGAGAACCGCCATCAATAGGTTGTTGAAGTCATGGGCCACGCCCCCCGTAAGCTGGCCGATCACTTCCATCTTCTGCGCCTGGCGCAGTTGCTCTTCCGCTCGTTCGCGCTGGCTGACTTCCGCCATGACGACAGCATGCGCCCGCCCCAGTTCGCGGGTTCGCTCGGCGACCTTTTCCTCAAGTATCTCGTTCAGCTCTCGTTGTTGCTCCTCGGCTTTGACACGCGCGGTGATGTCGGCCGAAACGCCTATCAGCTTCGTTTTCTTTCCATCTCGATCTCTATAAAGTTGCGCGTGGAGTTCGGCCCAATGAACCGAGCCATCGTTCCAGACGGTCCTGTGTTCGATTGAATAGTCTACGCCGGTGATTTTGGTGGCCTTTATTGCTTCCTGCATCCGGTTCCGATCTGCCGGATGAACGCAATTTATCAAGTCTTTGTAGGTGAACGCGTCACCAGCGCCTCGACCAAAAATCTGCTTGCAGGTCGCCGACGTCGTCAGCAGTTCATTTGCAAGATCGAGTTCCCATGCGCCTAGCCGCCCGGCTTCCAGGGCGGTCTGGAGTCGTCGCTCGCCCTCGTCGAGAGCTGCCATGCGCAATCGCGCCTCGTACTGCCGTCGTCGCCCACGTAGTGCCGATCGAGCAACGCTAATGAATGTCGTGGCGTGGAACGGGCGTTCGATGAAGCTGACGTTGCTCAGGACTTCCGAAAGCCTGGCGGCGGCGGGATTGCGCTCGGGGCCGCCGCCCCGACTTGTGAGAATTATGAAAGGCAAATCGGACCAGCTGGGCTGCGCCTTGATCCAGGCCGAAATTGCCCCAAGATCGGCCGAACGCAGTGCTTCCTCAGTGATCACGGCAAATGCGACATCGTCATCAAGGGCGGCGACAAAAGCTTTGAGGTCCGCTGCCACCCTCGACTTGATGCCTACCTCATGAAGGAGCGACGCTGCAATCTGCGCGTCACGTCCCTGCGGTGCATGGATAATTCCAACGGCGTCTCTATTAGGAATGCTCGCCATCCTCTTCAGATATCGAAAGCAGCGGGTGTCTTTCCCCAACGAAGGTCGGCACCCCACGAAGTACGCCTTGGAAATTGGAAAGGGGGTCGCCCAAGGTTAGTCCCGTCTCAGCGATCTTGAATTCGCGGATCGTGTCTTCGTGCCACCCTGTGCGCTTTTTTATGACCGACACCGCGCGTCTGACCCTGCCCATCGCTTCGAAATACCGGAGTAAAATAACCGTATCGGCGAGATAGGTAACATCAACGGGGGATTTCATGTCACCAACGAGGCCATGCTGCGCAACGGTCAGGAAAGTGTTCGCTCCTTGCCGGTTCAGATACTGAAGCAGTTCGTGCATGTGGAGGATGAGAGCGTTTTCCCCTGGCATCGAGGTCTGATAGCCGTTGATGCTATCGATCACGACGGCCTTCGCGTCATAGGTCGCAACCCGGTCCTTGACACGCTGGGCGAACTCTCCTGGAGATAGTTCCGCAGCGTCCAATTGCTCGATGTGAATGGCACCATCATCCCGCATTTTTTCCAGATCGAGCCCCATCGACTTCGTACGAGAGAACAGCAGCCCCAGTTCTTCATCGAAGATAAATATCGCGGCCCTTTCTCCGCGCTTGATCGCCGCGTCGACGAACTGCAGCGTAAAAAGGCTTTTTCCGGTTCCCGCCGGGCCAATCAAGAGCGTGCTCGAACCGCTTTCGATCCCGCCGCCGAGAAGATCGTCAAATTCCCGGATGCCCGTCTTCTGCTGGGTTCGCTCGAACGCGGTTCGATGTTCGGCGGCCCGCAGACGCGGGAATACGGCCACGCCGCCGGTCCTGATGACGAAGTCGTGAAAACCGCCGCGAAACGACTGGCCGCGATACTTGAGAATTCGCAGCCTTCGACGCTCCGATCCGTAATCCGGGGCTAGCTGTTCAAGGTGAATCACACCATGCACGACGCTATGAACAGTCTTGTCGAGATTGTCGGCGGTCATGTCATCTAGGAGCAGGACGGTCGCATCCGACCGTGAAAAGAAATGCTTGAGCGCAAGAATCTGGCGGCGATATCGTAGGGAACTCTGAGCCAGCAACCTGATCTCCGACAGACTGTCGATCACGACCCTTTGAGGCTTCAGGCGTTCGAAAGCTTCGAAGATGAGTTTCGTGGTCTCGCCGAGTTCAAGGTCGGAGGAATAAAGCAGGCTCTGCTGCTGATCCGCATCGAGAAGGCTCTCGGGAGGAACGAGTTCGAAAATCTCGATCGTGTCGCCCAACTCCATCCCGTGCGATTGGGCGGTGTCGCGCAGTTCCTCTTCGGTCTCTGAAAGGCTGATATAGAGGCAGCGCTCGCCCAGGGCCGCACCTTCAAGCAGGAATTGCAAAGCAATCGTGGTCTTGCCGGTGCCGGGTGAACCCTCGATCAGGAACACGTGGCGACGTGTAAGTCCGCCGCATAGTATATCGTCTAGTCCGGCAACGCCGGTCAGGGCCTTGTTAATCAACGGTTCTGCCATTTTATCTCCTGTATGGGAGTAGGAGATAGGACAGAGATTTCGAAAACAACCCCGCTTTCATCGGCCGCGCGAACTGAAAGCTCATTACGGATTTTTCCGTGACACTGGTGTAGAAGGCGTCAGCTGACGCAAGACGTATTGTGGTGGCGAGACCAATCCCGGACCTGGCACCTGTGACGAATGCGACAGGCCGGCCATCCCCTAGTCACGCAATCGAGCCGCGTCGCGGCCTGCCTCAAGGTCATGGTGCGCGACGCTCTTCAATGGGAGTTCGTTGAATGGCGAGGCCGCCTCATCGGCTTCGGTCATTCCGCCGCTCATCTCCGCTTCGTTCGAGGCTTCGAATGCGCTGAGTTGAACCATCAGCTCCTTCGCTCGCAGGACAGCCGCGCCGCGATCGAGGCTTCCATCGCTTATCATTCGAACGGAAACCAATTCGCCGCCCTCGCCCTGAAATTCGACCGTAATGGTCCCCTCGGTCAGAGCGCCAACTTGGGTGTCGATCAGTTGCATCGGAGTTCTCCTTGTCGCGACACAATGCAGGGGCGGGCCAGTTGTTCCTGTTCAGGTCGGAGGAGAAACGGGCGCTGGATCCTTCACCGGCAAATGAAGTGCTCCAACGACATCAAAGTCGCCCGATCCACGCACCCCCGATGATCGAGTTGCGACGAGCTACCTGTTCCTCAGGCACCGCCAACCGCGGATTAGATGCCGTCTAACCACCGAAGACAGTGAAGAGAAGGAAGATAAAGGAAGCGGTTGCGAACGAGCCGGCGAGTGTGACGCTGTAGTCCATGAAAGTGTTCCCCTGTGAAAGATGCCACGCTAACGGGGAACAGGTCCGATTGGTTCCCACCTTTGTTGACAGTTGTCCGCTAGCGCTGGCCGCAGCGCTCGTGCCTGCCGAGAAGGTCGAGCATCAGTGCCGATGCTCCAGGAACAAAGGCCGCTTGGGCACGTTTGCTCGGACAACTATCTCGCTATTTCACAACTGGAGGATTCCATCATGGGTCGCGGTATTTTGCTCTGGCTACTCGGCGTTCCGATTCCGATCATTATCCTTCTCGCCCTTTTCGCGCGCTAGGGAGGTGATCATGTCATTCTCGAATTCGTCGACTGAAATGCCAGTCGAATCGTCCAAGTCGGCTGTTTCTTGGGGACCTATCTTGGCCGGCGCCTTTGCGGCGGTCGGCATTACTCTCATCCTCGTCACTCTGGGCTCCGGCGTGGGCCTGACCATGGTCTCACCGTGGTCCGGTCAGAGTTCTTCGGCGGCTACCGTCGGCTTTACCGCCGCCATCTGGTTCGTCGTTGTCCAATGGCTCTCATCCGCGCTTGGCGGATATTTGACCGGACGCTTGCGCACGAAATGGGCTGCCGTTCATACGGACGAAGTGTTCTTCCGCGATACCGCACATGGCGTCATCATGTGGGCTGTCGCGACGCTCTTCGTCGCGGGCTTTCTCGCATCGTCTCTGTCCTCTCTTGCAGGCGCTGGAGCTGGTGCTGTCGGCCGCGTAGCTACGACCGCGGGGATAGCCGGTTCGGTTGCTGCTTCGAATGCAGGGGGCGCCGATACAAACGCCACGACGTCCTACTTCACGGACGCCCTACTGCGCCCCGGCGCCGACAAACAGCGTCCTGCCGGCGACGATGCAGCCGCGACAGGCGAAGTTTCGCGCATCCTTTTGAACGGGGCTGTGCAGGGTCAGCTTCCCGAGGACGACAAATCCTACCTCGCCACTCTCGTCGCCTCCAAGACAGGCCTTTCGCCGGACGAAGCAAAAGCAAGAGTCGATGCTGTTCTGAAGAAGATCGAGGACGCGAAAGCCGCAGCGAAGGCCGCCGCCGACGAGGCACGCAAGGTCGCGGCAACCACGGCCCTTATTGGATCGCTGTCGCTTCTGATCGGGGCGTTCATTGCTGCTGCGGCGGCCGCTTTCGGCGGATCGCAACGCGACGAAGAGGAAGACCTACTGGTGGTTCGTCGCTAGCTAGGCCGGTGCGTCCTCCCCGCGACTAGTGGGTGGCCGCACCGCCCCTTCGTCATGCACAAAGCGAGTTTGGAGGGAGAACGAGGAACCATTCGTACAGAGTCCGGCGGGGGTCGATTGTCCAGAGCATCCATTGAAAGCGAGGTCGCAGCGAACGGGTTAGGTGCTCGCCTGGCATTTCGTCGCCCGCAGCGAGAAACCGGAAAAATCGCTGCGTTCACCATCCCCGTCGCGTCCGATTGTCACGCCGCGACCTCAACGAATTAATCGGCAACTTCGAGGATAGTTCCGTGGGGGTGCGTTCTGTATGAATATTCCGCGTGTGTCGCTTCGAGTATCAATTTGGAGCGCAATATGAAGACGGAGCTTGAGCAATTCCAGGAAAAGTGTGCCGCGGTTTTCCGTCCGGAATTGCGTAAAAACAAACAGATAGAGCGTTTACGTGTTTCGAAGCACAGTACACGACTCAAGTTTGGCGGAAGCGTTTTGGGCAAGCGGTTGTCCATGCGAGTTCAGCGTTTTTGGGCTGATGGATGATATGGTTTCGCAGGGCATCGAAACCGATGCGGAACCAGGATTTCTCCCGTCTGCCATGGCTT
>NZ_JBFRDU010000047.1:0-30885 GCF_052113965.1 Rhizobium sp. RAF56 | reverse complement strand
AGCGCAGACATTCAAGATCGCGATGGTGCCGCGGCAGCTCTCAAAACCATCCTCAGACGCTGGCCGTGGCTCAGGCATATCTTTGCGGATGGCGGTTATGCCGGTCCGAAACTGCGGGCAGTATTGTGCAAGGTCGCGAAGTTCACGTTACAGATCGTGAAGCGAACGGACAAAGCAAAAGGCTTCGAAGTGCTGCCGCGTCGCTGGGTCGTGGAGCGTACATTCGCCTGGCTTGGCCGATGCAGGCGAATGGCCAAGGATTGGGAAAAATCAATCGCTTCCGCTGAAGCCTGGATGCTTATTGCCCATATCCGCATTCTCACGCGGAGGATCGCAAGGTACCATGTTTATTGAGTTCTTTTCGAGTCAGGCTCTTAGTGATCGCCGCTAATAAACAAAATCGCAGTTTCTTTCATTAAAGAATTCCGCTCCCGCACCTAGGGGCGCAAAATCGGACCCGAGCGGAAGCCATTCTCGACCGGCAACGGGTTCAGACAGGATCGTATTCGTTGGCGGCAAAGAGGTGATGGTGCACTTTGCCGGTGAACGTTTTCAGCAGCTCTGCCGTGGCCTCGCGACTTTGCGATCGCACATCGGAGGCGAGAGCGGCGTTCACCGCGTCGATGTCAGGATAGCGAATGGCAAGCGCCATTGCGTAGACCGGCGCACCGGGGTCGCGTTCGAGGCCGTCGAGCACGCGGACTTCCTGTGCGCCCGGGAACTGCGTCCACAAGGGCACCAGCCGCTCCTTCACGAAGCTGCGAAACTCGGCTTCCTTGCCGGGATGGATCGAGCCTTCAAACAATGCATAGCGAATGATCATGGGGTCTCGCTTCCAGGCGTTGACACGCCGGAACTCTGGGGATCGGGTGAGAGATGAAGGCGGACGCGCGACAGGGCGCGTCCGCGCGTAGGGCCTTATTTGCCCCAGATCTTCTTGTACTGGTCGCGATAGCCGTTATCGGGGTCGAAGCTGTTCTTCGGGCCGCCATCGAATTCGACGTTGGCGCTGGTGACGACGTGCAGCGGCGAGACATATCCCGACCAGGGCTGGCTGGCGAAGGCACGGTTCAATTCATCGACGAGTTGCCAACCCTGAAGGTTCAGCGGTTCAGCAACGGTGACGGCCTGATATTGCTTGGCGCGAATGCGCTGGTAGGCGCTTTCCGAGCCATCGCCGGCCGCAACATTGATCGGCTTTCCGTCGCCGGCGATGCCGGCGGACGCAAGCGATGGCCCCATGAAGTCGTAATACAGGTCGTTGATGGCAAGCGAATGCGTCCACTTGTCGCCGTACTTCTGCAGCAGCGAGGTCGTCAGCTGCGGCATGCGCTGCGAGGTCTCGGCAATCGGTGTGTCGACATATTCGAGCACCGTGCCGCCGAGATCCTCGATCTCCTTCTTCATCCGGTCGGCCTTGGCGATCGCGATCGCATAGGTACTGTCAGTGAAGATGATGACGCCCGGCTTGCCGCCGGCATCGATGAAGGCCCAGTCGGCGGCCGACTTGGAGACTTCCATCGCGTCGGTGGTGACGTTGGCGAACACGCCGACGTCGGGAACGGGGCCGACATTCGACGCAGCGTGCCAGGAGACCATTGGAATCCCGGAGGACTTTGCCTGGTCCATGGCCGGCTTCTGTTCGACCGCATCGAAGCCGTTGATGATGATGCCGCTTGGCTTCAGCGCCATTGCCTGACCGAAGGCGGCGGTGCGGCCGCCGATCGAACCCGCGCCGTCGAGGACGGTCACCTTCCAGCCCATCGCCGACGCTGCTTCCTGGATGCCGTTGACGACACCAAGGATGCCGCCGTTCTTCATGTCGGCCGCCAGAATGACGATCGACTTGTCGGCGGAGGCCTTCGGTCCGCTGGTCGGGCCGTCCCAGGCGCTGACCTTCGATGCATATTTATCGACGACGGCCTTCGCGTCGCTGATCTTATCGGCGAATGCCGGCATGCTTATCATCATTGCAACGGTTGCGACCGTGGCCTGCAAGATCGTTCTGCGTTTCATGTCCATCCTCCATTGGATTGTTCACCAGATCCGGCTGTCCACCGGGCGTTTCGTTACTTCGGCAACGGCGCGATCCTCCTCACCGCGCCGCGCTTGCGCTGGGCGTAGCCCGCGATGCCGATGGCAACGAGCAGCGTCACGCCGTTAAACAGTGGCTCGACAAAGAACGAACCGCCGAATTGCTGAATTCCTGAAATTCCAACCGCGAGAATGATCACGCCGATCATCGTGCCCCAGACGTTGACACGCCCAGGCTTGATCGTGGTCGATCCCAGGAAAGCGCCCACGAGTGCCGGAAGGAGATATTCGAGGCCGACGCTCGCCTGGCCGATCCTGAGCTTCGAGGCGAGCAACACGCCGGTCAGCGCGGCGAGCAGCCCCGAGGTCACAAAGGCGCCGATGACGAACTTGCGGACGGGAATGCCGTTGAGCGCGGCTGCCTTCGGGTTTGCGCCGATGGCATAGAGATAGCGGCCGATCGGCAGGTACTCGAGAACGATCCACATGCAGAGCGCGATCGCCAGCACATAGAAGCCGGTGATCGGCAGGCCGAACAGCATCGTCCCGTTCAACGCGTAAAAGCCCTGCGGGAGCACGCCGACGACCTGGCGTCCGCCCGTGTGCCAGAGCGCCAGCGCGTAGAGCACGGTGCCGGTTCCGAGCGTGGCAATGAAGCTGTCGATCTTGGCAACCTCGACCAGAAGGCCGTTGAGAAAGCCCGTCAGCACGCCGAGCGCGAGCACGATCAGCACGGCCACGGGCCAGGGCAAGCCATAGAACGTCTGCAGGCTGATCGCCAGGATGTGCCAGAGCACGATGCCGTAGCCGACCGTCAGATCAATGCGACCAGATGCCATCGGTATCATCGCCGCCAGCGACAGCAGCGCGATGATCGCCTTGTCGGAGACGATCGAGCGCACGTTCAGCATGGTTGGAAAGGTGCCGGGCAGCAGGATCGAAAACAGAAGGATGAGACCGACGGTCAGGATGACCAGGCCGTAGACGGGGATTAGCCGGCCGATCTTCTGGCCGATCGAAAGCCCGGCCATTTCGCTTTTGGTTGGTTCGAGCGCCGTGGATTCGATAGATTGCATGGGTTCCTCCTGGGCTTCACGCGGCTTCGGATGCGGACGCCGCGGTGATGACCGCCTGCGTCGTCAAGGCGCTGCCGGTAAGCTCTCCGATGATTTTGCCGCGCGAGAAGACAAGCGCACGGTGGCAGATGTGGGCGATTTCCTCGAAATCGGTGGATACGACGATAACGGCCAGGCCTGCATCGAGCGCCCGGAAGATGAGCCGGTAGATATCTGCGCGAGCGCCGACGTCGACGCCGGCCGTCGGATCCTCGGCAACAAGCAGTTTGCGGCCCGTCGCCAACCAGCGGCCGACCACCACTTTTTGCTGGTTGCCGCCGGACAGCGCCTCGACGGGCAGGTCAGGATCATTGGGACGGAGGCCGACTGAAAGGCCGATGTCATAGGCCTTCGCAGCCTCGTTGCGCGGCGACAGAAAGGACAGGAGGTTCCTGCCGCTGGCGCCGGGATTCATGTAGGTGTTTTCGCGAACCGACAGGGGCAACGCGACCGACTCCTCCGTTCGGTCGCGCGCAATCAGCCCGATCCCTGAGGCCATTGCAGCACGCGGGCTGGACAGGTCGGGAACCTCACCGTTGAGGGTGATCGACCCGGAATAGGGTTCACAACCGAACATCGCGCGGCCCACGAGTTCCTGTCCGGCGCCGCGCAGGCCCGCCAGTCCCAACAATTCGCCCTGCCGGATGTCGAAGGAAACTGGGCTTGCGCCGGCGCAAACAAGATTTCGAACCTTGACGATCGGCGCGCCCGGCTTGGCCGGCGTTTTCGAAAACAGGCTGCTGCTGCTGCGGCCGATAATCAGCGACACCAGCTCTTCCGGCGTCGTTTCGCTCACCGGCTTCTGTCCGACCATGTTGCCATCCCGAAGCACCGCCACGCGATCGGCGATTCGGAAGATCTCGTCCAGGCGATGCGATACATAGATCATGCCGACGCCGCGCTCCTTCAGCGGTCGGATCGCATCGAACAGTCGATCCACTTCGTCGGCCGCCAAGCTCGCGGTTGGCTCGTCCAGCACGAGGACGTCGGCTTCGACGGCAAGTGCCCGGGCGATCGCGACCAGTGACTTTTCGGTTCGCGTCAACTGCGAAATCCGCGTCGTCGGATCGAAATCGCAGCCGACGAGCTTCAGGGCCTGTCTGGCGCGATCCTGCGTGCTGCCCCAGTCGATCAGGCCGCGTCGCATGGAAAATCCCTGCGCAAGCCCCATGTTTTCGCCAACGGTCATCCACTCGATCAGACCGAGATCCTGATGGATGAAGGCGACCGGCTGCCGTTCATTGGGCTTTGGCGGGCGGTGATGATAGTTTTCGCCACGAAACAAGATGTCACCGACATCGGGTTTGTAGATGCCGGCAAGCGTCTTGATCAGCGTCGACTTTCCAGCACCGTTTTCGCCGAGAAGCGCAAGAATTTCACCCTCGCGCAGATCGATGGACACATCGCGCAGGGCCTGAGTGCCGCCGAAGGTCTTGGTTATCGACCGGAACTCCAGCAAATTGCCTGCTTGCATCTTCGCTCCTCCCAAAGTCGAAATCATGAAACGATGTTATCGATAACATTTCTATATGGTCAAGCGGAAAAGAGTGGAATGCCCAAATCAGTCTTGAAACCTGGTCAGTTTGCGGTGAAACCGTCCAGCAACTTCATCATCTCGGCGGAATCTTTAGCACCGAGACCCGCGGCACAAAGCAGACGGTGGATTTCGACGACGGCGCCGGTCATGGGAAGCGGCGTCTTCGTCTTCAGGGCGAAAGCCTGGAGTGAATCGAGATCCTTCAGCATGTTGTCGATCCGGCCTGTCGGCGAAAAGTCGCGGGCGGCAAACTTGGTCATGAACTCCTGCATGATCCGGCTGTCGGCGCGCCCCCCTGAAAGGGCCGCGGGAATGTCAGCCGGATCGACGCCGCCGGCTTCCGCGAGTTTGACGGCTTCCGCGACCGCCTGAAAAAGCACCGCGCAGAAGAGCTGGTTGATAAGCTTTGTCGTTTGCCCGGCGCCGGACGGTCCCATCAGCGTATAATTTGCGGCCAGATGTTGCATGACGCGCCGGGCTCGCTCGAAATCGCCCGTAGTGCCGCCCGCCATGATCGTCAGCTTGCCTGACAATGCGCCAGGCACGCCGCCGGAGAGCGGGCAATCCACCCATGCCATGCCGGTTTCGCGGCGGAGCCGTTCTGCCATGTCGGCGGTTTCGGCGGGATCGATGGAGGACATGTCGATCAGCAGCTTTTCGGGCGAGGCCGCGGCCGCGACACCCGCTTCGCCGAAGACGACGGCGCGAACGATATTGGCGTGGTTGAGGCTCAGAATGCAGAAATCAGACACGGCGACTGCGGCCGCTACCGACGGTGCCGCATGGGCGCCGATGGCGCTAAGCGCGGCAACCTTTTCCTGATCGAGATCAAAGACATGGACCTGATGGCCTTTCTCGATCAGGCGTGTGACGATTGCCGTTCCCATGATCCCAGCGCCGATGACGCCGACACGTGCTCGGGTCTCATTCTCCATGTTCTGCTCCCTGTGTTTCCAGCGTGTCCAGCCCGTTGCGGGCATTAAAGACGATCGTATCAAGCGGATTATCGATGCTCACGGTGACAACGCCAGTCTCTCCAGTCGGCACCTCGAGCACCTGCAGCTGGTTGTCGAGCAGCGACGCCGGCATGAAATGCCCCTGACGCGTCGTCATCCGAGCAAGGAGCACGTCGCGGCTGCCCTCAAGAAAGACAAAGGCGAGGCGGTTGCCGGAGGCCGCACGCAGCGTCTCGCGATATGACTTCTTCAGGCAGGAGCATGAGAAGACGGCACCCTCGCTGTCCTCAAGTGCTTGGCCGATCTCCGTAGCTATGCGCTTGAGCCAAGGCGCGCGATCGGCATCCGTAAGCGCGATGCCCTGCGCCATCTTTGCAATGTTCTCGGCCGGATGGAGCTGGTCGCCTTCGATGAAGCGCACGCCCAGCTGTTTCGCCAGCTGCTCCCCGACCCATGATTTGCCGCAGCCGCTGACACCCATAACGACGATCACAGGTGGCGGGGCGGGACGGGCGACTTGCACGATGGGGGTTCCTTTAAAGGCAGGTGGTGATGCCGCCGTCGACATACAGCGTGTGGCCGTTAACAAAAGACGAAGCTCGCCCAGACAAAAAGACCGCCGCGCCGACCAGTTCCTCGACATTGCCCCAGCGGCCTGCCGGCGTGCGTGTTTCGAGCCACGACGAGAACTCCGGGTTATCGACCAGTGCCTGATTGAGCGGCGTCTTGAAATAGCCCGGCGCGATCGCGTTGATCTGGAGTCCATATTTTGCCCAGTCGGCGCACATGCCGCGGGTCAGGTTGCGCACGGCACCCTTGGTCGCGGTGTAAGGGGCAATGCCCGGACGAGCCATTTCGCTCTGAACCGAGGCAATGTTGATAATCTTGCCCTCCCTCCGGGAAATCATGGCACGCGCCACGGCCTGGCTTGTATAGAAGACACTGGAGATATTGGTGGTGAGCAGCTGCTCCCATTTGTCGGCGGGAAAGTCTTCAAGCGGCGAGCGGAACTGCATTCCGGCATTGTTGATCAGAATATCGATCGGCCCGATGCCGCTCTCGATATCCGCCACGCCTCGATCGACGGAACCCTTGCTTGTCACATCGAAGACGGCTGAACGCGCCGACAGGCTTTTCGCCCTCAAATCCGCAACGGCGCGTTCCACCGTTTCCGTTGTGCGTCCGTTAATGACGACCTCCGCTCCGCACTCAGCCAGGCCTTCCGCCAGCGCATAGCCGATGCCTTGGCTGGATCCCGTGATCAGCGCGCGACGGCCGATCAGATCAAATAGATTCCTCATTGAAAACAGGTCTCCCACCACATGCTCATTGCCTTGGAGGCGTCAGCGCCACGGCGGCGAACGCCGCTTGACATGCACCATCGGAGTTATATGTTATCGATAACATAATCAAGCAACAAAATGCGATGATGCGGAGGAACGATGCCAAAGACGGACATCCTGATGACCGGGGCCTACCCCGAGTGGGACATGGTGGATCTCGAGGCGAAGTATAGGGTCCATCGCCTCTGGGAGGCAGTCGACCGGCCCGGTTTTCTGGCGAATGTCGGTGGCCGCATCCGGGCCATTGCGACGCGCGGAGAACTCGGTGCGTCGGCCGAACTCATGCGGAGCCTGCCCAATCTCGAGATCGTGTCCTGCTATGGTGTCGGCACGGACGCGATCGATCTGGCGCACGCGCGGACGCACGGCATTCGGGTGACGAACACACCTGACGTGCTGACGGAGGACGTTGCGGATATTGCGCTCGGATTGCTGCTTGCGACAGCGCGGCATATCCCGCAGGCCGATGCCTTCGTCCGATCGGGACAGTGGGGAAAGACGCCGATGCCGCTCGTCACACGCGTTGCCGGCAAGCGGCTCGGGCTGGTCGGCATGGGACGCATCGGCCGGGGCATCGCCCGCCGGGCCGCCGCCTTTGGCTGCGAAATCAGCTATTTTGCCCGCAACGCCCAGCCGCAACTTGCCTATGCCTTCGTGCCTGATCTGATCGCACTCGCTCACTGGAGTGAATTCTTGGTCGTGATCGTACCGGGCGGGGAAGCGACGAAAAACATCATCGATGCCGGCGTGCTCAAGGCCCTCGGTTCGGACGGCATCCTCGTAAATGTTTCGCGTGGGACAACTGTCGACGAAGAGGCACTGATCGCAGCGCTTCAAGACCGGACCATCAAGGCGGCCGGGCTCGACGTATTCCTGAACGAACCGAAGATCGACCCGCGCTTCTTGACGCTAGACAATGTCGTGCTGCAGCCCCACCATGGATCCGGCACCGTTGAGACGCGCAAGGCCATGGGCCAGCTCGTGCGGGATAATCTCGCGGCGCATTTCGCCGGCAAATCATTGCCGACGCCTGTTGTTTGAGAAAGAGACTATGAAGGCAATTGTCATTCACGGCGCAAAGGACCTGCGCATCGAGGAGCGTCCACCGGAAGCAGCGGGTGCGGGGCAGGTGGAGATCGCCATCGAAGCCGGCGGGATCTGCGGATCGGATCTGCACTACTACAATCACGGCGGCTTCGGCGCGATCCGTGTGCGCGAGCCGATGATCCTCGGCCACGAGGTGGCAGGCACGGTCAAGGCGCTGGGGGAGGGCGTGTCGCACCTTGCAGTCGGCGATCGCGTCGCCGTCTCGCCAAGCCGACCCTGCAATGCCTGCGACTATTGCCTCAAGGGGCAGCAGAGCCATTGCCTCAACATGCGCTTCTACGGCAGCGCAATGCCGATGCCCCATATTCAAGGGGCGTTTCGCCAGCGCCTGATCGCCGAGCATTGGCAGTGCCATAAGGTGGCCGACGGGATCTCAATCAACGAGGCAGCGTTCGCGGAGCCGTTTGCCGTGACCCTGCATGCCGTTGCACGGGCTGGATCCCTGCTTGGCAAACGTGTCCTCGTCACCGGATGCGGCCCGATCGGGGCGCTGGCAATCATCGCGGCACGCGCCCATGGCGCCCGCGAGATCGTCGCGACCGACGTCATGGATACGGTTCTGAACAAGGCGCGCGAGATCGGCGCGGACCGAACCATCAACGTCGCCAGCGAGCCCGAGGCGTTGTCGGCCTATGGTGCCAACAAGGGATACTTCGACGTGCAGTTCGAGGCTTCCGGCAACGGCCAGGCGATGCGAGCCGGCCTGGAGGTGCTTAAGCCCCGCTCGGTGCTCGTCCAGCTGGGCCTTGGAGGCGATGTTACGATCCCGCAGAACGTAATCGTGGCGAAAGAGATCGAGATGAAGGGCACGTTCCGGTTCCATGAGGAGTTCGGCCTGGCCGTCGATCTGATCAATCAAGGTCGGGTGGACGTCAAGCCTCTGCTGACGGGGATCTACGGCATCGACGACGCCGTTGCCGCATTCGACGCTGCCGGCGACCGTAGCAAATCGATGAAGGTGCAACTTTCGTTCTGATCGGCGTCAGGTGCTTTCCCGAAGTACCACGCGATATTCGGTCAGGGTAATGTCACCCGTGGTTTCGCTCCCATTTTGGAGTGCGGCAAGCAGGCGTGCCGCCGCTTGCTTGCCGATGCCATAGCAGTCGACGTTGATGGTCGTGATCCGCGGATGACAGATCGAGGAGATCTCATAGTCCCCGAAGCCGGCAATGGCGATGTCTTGGGGCACCCGCAAGCCACGGCGTTGACACTCCATCAGCGCCCCGAATGCCGACAGGTCGGATACGCATAGAACGACTTCCGTCTCTGGCCAACGCTCGAGCATGCTGACGATCGCCTGGGCCCCTTGTTCCATCGTGATCGGCGGCACACCGAAAGAGATCATACGGCCGCGTTCCAGTCCAAGATCATCGATGGTTTTCAGGAAGCCGCTGCGGCGTTGGCTGCCACGCGTGTCGCGCGCCGTCGTTCCCCCGATATAGCCGAACTTCCGGTAGCCCTTGGCGGCGAGTTCCCGCACCAGCAGGGACATGGCCTCGCCGTTGGAAAAGCCGACCACGTGATTGATGGGGTCTTCGGGGATTTCCCATGTTTCGACGACGGGAATACCGGCCTTCCCAAGCATGCGGCGTGCTCTTGCCGTATGCTGCCCGCCAGTCAGGATGATGCCTTCCGGCCGTCGGCGGAGCATGGATTCAATCAGGTGCTCCTCCTTCTCGGCAGAATAGTCGGTATAGCCCAGAAGCAGTTGCAGCCCGGTATTCTCGAGCGCATCGGTGATGCCGCGCGCCGTATCGGAAAAGTTCGAATTGTTGATGGAGGGCACCAGGGCGGCAATGAAACCTGTTCGGCGGGATGAGAGGCTGCCTGCGGACTGGTCAAGCACGTAACCGAGCGCATCGACCGCATCCATGATCCGTTTGCGCGTTTCTTCCGAAACGCTGGCATCCTGACGAAAGGCACGCGAAACCGTCATGGCCGAAACGCCGACATGCTTGGCGACTTCCGTCATCGTCAATTTCTGAAGATCCGGCGTGCGGGCAGGGCCGCCCTTGTGCTTGTCGGCTTTCTTCAATTGGCCCCCCGCTTTCAAAACCCAGTTGGCAGTCTAAAAAGCGCATACCATAGTTATCGCTATCATTCCACAAACGAAAATCAGCTTTATTAGGATATGAGAATCTATCCTCATTTCGTTCGAAAAACGCCACGTTATGTCTAGCGCTGCTGCCTCCTTTCATCGTTGCATCAATGATGATATCGATAACAAACGGTCGCTCCGCAAAGCCTGGGCGATGGAGCGCTCGGAAGAGGAATACTATGTTCGGCGAGATTGAAGGAACCGGCTTCGAAGTTCTGGACCACCGCTTTGGAAGCTGCTTCGTTGGGCATGCGCGCGTCGAACGACTATGGTCGGGTGGGCGATGGCTGGAAGGGCCAGCTTGGTTTCCCGCAGGGCGCTATCTGATATTTTCCGACATACCCAACAACAGAATGATGCGCTTTGACGAGACAAACGGAAAGGTTTCGGTCTTCCGCTCGCCGTCGAACAACTCCAACGGCAACACAGTCGACAGGCAAGGTCGGCTGATCACCTGCGAACATCTTTCGCGGCGGGTGACGCGAACCAATTTCGACGGCAGCGTCGCGGCTCTGGTGGACAATATTGGCGGCAAAAGGCTCAACTCGCCGAACGATGTCGTCGTGAGATCCGACGGAACGATCTGGTTCAGCGATCCGAGCTACGGCATTCTGCACGACTATGAAGGTGACTACGGCAAAGAGGAGATCGGCGGCTGCCACGTATATCGCCACGACCCGGCAACCGGCGAAACGCGGCAAATGACGACCGATTTCGTCAAGCCGAACGGGTTGGCCTTCTCGCCGGACGAGAGGCTGCTCTATATCGCGGATACCGGCGGAACGCATCAGTCCGGTGGTCCTCGCCATATTCGCAAATTTGCCTGCTCGCAAAGCGGCGACCTGGCCGATGGCGGCATATTCGCGGAGTGTTCATCCGGCTTCTTCGACGGCTTTAGATGTGACCGAGAAGGCCGCATCTGGACAAGTGCGGCCGACGGCGTCCACGCCTACGCTCCTGACGGAACGCTGATCGGCAAAATTCATATCCCAGAGTGCGTTTCAAACCTCACCTTCGGAGGCCCGAAACTGAACCGGCTGTTCATCACGGCGACGACTTCGCTCTATTCGATCTATCTGACGGCCAATGGAGTGATGAACTAAACTTTGATCGATCAGACGGCGGTGAGAGCGAGCCCGTCCCCTCTAGTCAACACTGGCCTAACGTACGCAGACCCGCACGCACGAATTGGACCAACTTTTGGCAGTTAAATTTTTGTCTTCAATCTAACGGCGAGCCGAGCAAATCCAACGGCTACCGCCCACAAGCAAAGCGATCCGAGCATATTTGCGAGATACATGGGTCCAAAAATAGCATCTCTTCGGCCGACAATTATTTCGATAGCGCGGCACTTTCCGAGTGTGCACGGATGACCAATAGCAACCAATCCAGCGGAGATATTGAATACTAAATAAGATAGCACAGATAACGACAAATCCCTTAACAGAGTAATTGTGGAATTATTATTTTTTATACTGATAAATGATATATCATCATCAGGTGAAGTTGAAAAACGACTAGAAATTCTAAATAAAACACAAATACAAATAACTACAATAATTTGCGATAAAATAAAACTCTGCAATATACATCCCCCCCTCCATAAATAAAACGCGACAAACGAGACCGCTCCATTGGAAACGAAAAACGGCGCGATGAAATTATCGCTCGTTATTCCTGTTCCTCTGGTCGTGGCATTTATATAGGAAAACCCCGCCCACACTGTCACGATGATTGGTGCGGGCCCGATTATCCAAGGAAGATTATATGACGGCATAAGTAAAATAGTATCCAGTTATACATATCTAGACGTAATATACCGCTCCCTGTTGGCTACTCTAACAAAAAACTATAGTTAAATTCAGACCATATAGCACTGTAGAGGGAAGGGGATTGTACAGAATATTCCCGTATTCAAACAACGCCGCCGAATTCAGATAGCGGCGTGGATTTTAGACGGACGGATTCACCCAGGGCGATCGAGATGTTGTATTCCTTTGAAAAAGGATTTGCCATAGCTCCGTGAATAGTCAATTGTGCTTCCTCGGTATTCTGAATCTGAACTCGTCAAAACGATATTCCGCTGAATTAAAGAGTCTGCGCCAAATAATACCTTCTTAATGCATCCAAAGTGAACGCACTTCATTGCTATGTTGGCTGGAGATAGACAGAAAGAAAAGCGAAGAACGCTAGCCGGCTCGATGCCTCGACGAGATTTTTTCCAAATTGTTTCGCGATGTTATTTAATAGCATATTTAAATCTATTTGATTGAGCGGAAGGGCATCGGCATTCGCTTTCGTTAATGTAGCAACGAATAGAACAGACAGCGGCGCTAGCAATAATATAGATCTTCGGCATACTGACGCCATTTCGCCCTCCATCCGAAATTCATCGCGCACTTACAACAAACTATTTTCGCCACCTAATCGACTACACCGCCACCACATAGCTCCCCCCAAGACACGCACCGCCACCAGCCCGCATCAGCCGATCCGTCTGCTTGATCGCGGTCCCAGTGGTGACATGAACCAGAACCTGCCGCGCGCCGCGCAGCTTCGACCAGGCGGAAATGCCGCGCAGCAGTTTGATGAAGACTTTTGCCGAGCGGAAGGGGCCGCAGGCGTCGCTATCGACGGCGATCAGGTGTGTGGTGGTCATGAGGCCGTCGTCGCCGAGGGCGTATTCACCGGCGGAAAACCAGGCCAGGCCGACGACGCGCTCCTTGCACTCCGCCAGGATCAGGCACTGATGCGGTCCGGGGTTCGCGCCTGGCTTTCGATCGCCGCAAGCTTCTTTTCGGAGAAGGGAATAATTTCGACCAGTACTTCTCCGCAAGTTCTCATGATAAGGCTCCTCCCAAGGCGCATTTTTCTAGGCCGCCTCCGGGTCGCGGAGATCTTACGATCAATTGTTTGTTTCAAAATCGGTTCCTGGACACGTTAGTGTCGGGCCGCCCAACCCCTTGACACCCGTCCCCCGTTGGCGACGGACCTGATCAAGGTCGATATCGATCGGGAACATGTCCTACTGCCCTGCCTGGAGACAAAAGCGCCGAGCTCCGTCATGTGACCGGGAAAACCGCGCAATCGCGCCCACTGAAACTAAGGCCGACCCTGTCGTCGTTGCTAAACGGTATGGCGCCGTCACTTGGCCTCACGACCATCAGATTGCCCACCGCACAACTCACCTGATAATGAATCTCCGCGCCCATATGAAGCACGCTGGTGATCTTGCCGAAGAACTGATTGGCCTCGGGTTGAGATCCTTTATCATGCTCCGGCATTAACTTGATGCGTTCGGGCCGAATTCCGACGGAAACCTGCGCCGCGTCGCGGATACCGGAGGCAGTTGTCGTAAGTACCGTGCCGCAGTCCAGAATGACGTTTGCACCATCGCGGCCGCTGTCGATCTTGGCTATGCCACCGAGCCAATTGGAACGACCGATGAAATCGGCGACAAATTGCGTTGCAGGGCGCTGGTAGATCTCGCTGGGCGAACCGATCTGATCGATACGGCCCCGATTCATCACGATGATCCGGTCCGAAAGACTCATCGCCTCATCCTGATCATGGGTCACGACGATGGTCGTGGAGCCGACAGAAGTCAGAATCCGCTTGAGATCCGCCCCCAATTCCTCGCGCAGCTTTGCATCAAGTGCGGAAAGCGGCTCATCCAGCAGAACCAGCTTCGGCTTCGTCGCCAACACCCGCGCCAACGCGACGCGCTGCTGCTGGCCACCGCTCATCTGTCGCGGGCGCCGGTCGGCAAATCCTTCCAGTTGCACCAGGCTCAGCATTTCGTCGACACGGGCACCAATAGTCGCCTTCGGCCAGCCCCGGTGCTTCAGTCCATAGGCAACGTTATCACGCACACTCATGTGCGGAAACAATGCATAATGCTGGAACAGCAACCCCACATTGCGTTCATAGGGGCGCTTGCCAATCATTGACTCGTTGCCGATTTCGATCGTACCGCGATCGGGCTCTTCGAAACCCGCAATCATGCGCAGCGTCGTGGTTTTGCCGCAGCCGCTAGGCCCAAGCACGGCCACGGTTTCACCGGCCGCAGCAGAAAAGCTGATCCCGTCTACCGCTTTGATGCCGCCGTAGTATTTGTCGACATTTTCAAATTTGATCACAGTGTCAGATGGTGTCTTCATTGGTATCTGCTTTCAGCGAAATCCGCCCTGACCGATTACGCGGTTCAGGCCCACCGCCTTTTCGAGGGCAACGATCAGGACAATGGTCATTACCATCAACATCATTGCGGCGGCGGCAATAGACAGGTCAAAATTGGCACGCATGCTGCTGATGAGCGCGATGGGAAGGGTGTAGGTTTTGGCGTCGGTCAGCATGATGGAAACTGCCACGTCATCCATCGATACCGCGAAGGCAAAAATCGCGCCGCTGATTATACCTGTGCGCGCAAGCGGGAACGTTATCTCCCAGAATGACTGACGCTCATTCGCTCCGAGTATGAGTGCCGCTTCGGTAAAGGAACGGTCGATTTCCGACATCGACGCCAGTGTGGCGCGGATCGTATAGGGCACCGTGATGATGATATGTCCGCATAGGAGCCGCGCAAAGCCGTTGATCAAGCCCAATTTCGACAAGAACAGCAAGAGTGCGAAGCCCGTCACAACTGGGGGAACGACCAGCGGCGACAGGAAAAATGAAATGACAGCATCCTTGCCGACGAACCGTGCTCGATCAAGGGCATAGGCGGTGGCCAGCCCCACCAGGAGCGAGACTGTCACCGACAGGACCGCGAGCTTCAGACTGGTTGCCAGACCGTTGAGGAAATACTCATCGGAAAAGAACGCGCCGAACCAGCGAAGCGACAACGACGGTGGCGGCAACGGCCCCAGATAGTCACGAGAATCGAAGGCCATTATCGCCGTCACGATGATCGGTATCATCAAAAACAGGACGACCAAGCAATTGATAGCCTTGCACGCGACGCGGATCACAGTGTCGGCGTTGCGACCTTTCATTGCCAGCCCCTGTTAACGAGATAGGTCATTGCGTAGACGATGAGCATCGCCAGAAAGAACAATACGACCGATATTGCCGCACCGCTTGGATAGTTGGCGATTTCGCTGAACCGCGTGTAGATCAAGTTTGAGATGAACAGGACGCGGCCCTTGCCAAGGATCATCGGGATCACGAAAGCACTGATCGAGAAGGTGAATCCGAACAGAAACGCAGCCAGAATGCCGCGCATGCAGAGCGGCAGCGTCACTGTCAGATGCGCCTTCCAATTGGGGGCACCAAGAACCTGTGCGGCCTCGGTCAGTCGCGGGTCCACGTTCTGGATCGTGCCCAGAAGCGTTAGCGTTGACATAGGAATGATGTAGTGAAGCAAACCGGCACCCACTAACAGTCCGATGTACCCCCGGCCATTGGTGGCTACGCCCAACTGCCTGAGAAATGGCCCAAGCGGCCCGGCCGCGCCGAAGGTCAGCTCAAGCGCATAGGTTCGAACCAGGACGCTGAGAAACATGAGGGTTACGAAAAAACCGATCGCAACCATGCGCCATTGAGGGGACAGCCGTCTGGCAATCCAATAGGCCAAGGGAAATGCAAGCGATATTCCCACAGCCGAGGCTAGAAAGCTGATACGAAGCGTCTGCCAGAAGAAGCCGGCGAAGGACGCTTTCAGCAGCTCGCGATAATTGGCGAGGGTGAAAGGCGCATCCGATGCTGAGCCGATGCTTCCCGGCTCATAGTATCGGATGCTCTCGATGAACAGCCCTGCCATGGGCAGGACAAACAGCATCAAAAACAAAACACCGCCGGGTAGAAACAGGGGGGCCGGCACAGATTTTTTCGACATTGCCAGCCTTCCCGTTCCGTCGATTATCCGTCTTGATCGAGCCTCAGAGAAGAGGGGCGATCTCGTCTTCCCAGCGCTTGGCCCAAGCATCCTGCTGGGTCAGCACGACGTCGAAGTTCGGCACATAGACGTATTTGTCGAATTCCTCGGGCGTGAATGCGAGATGCTTGAGCGCGTCCGGCGTTTTCGCCTTCTTGTTCAATGGCGCTTCGCCGGCAACCTGCGCATATAGCTCACTCATTTCCGCACTAATCGCGAAGTTGATGAAGTCGAGCGTAGCCTGCAGGTTGGGACGGTTCTTGAACACCGCGAAACCGCTTTGGTAGAGGAATACCGGCATTCCTTCCTGCTTTGTGAGCCGCACAACCGGGAATTGCTTGGCTACTTCGGTCAGCTGCGGCTCCGAATAAAAGCCGGCAACTGTTTCGCCGCTTGTCAGCGAAGTCGTGAAATCGGTATCCGTCACGGCGATACGACCAATGTTTCCCGATTTGGCGAGCTTTTTCATCAGTTCCCAGCCGGGTTCCAGATTGTTCTCATTCCCCCCGTCATGCAGCGCCAATGCGACCAGCTGCAACATCATGCTCTGGGTCGGTCCCGGCCAGCATATCTTGCCCTTCAGGCTCGGATCGAACAGATCATCGATGCTCTTGATCTTCACCGGGCTGATGTCATCGCGGTAGGCGAAATAGATGCCCCCAACCGCGCGCGGAACGGCCATCCAATCACCCTTTGCATTCTTGACGATAATCTTTTCCGGGATATCGGCAAGGTTCGGGATCGTGTCCACGCTAACAGGGACCAGCCAATCCTCTTTCAACATACCGTTGAAGGAACCCTCCCACCCGGCCACATAGTCATACTCGGCATTCGGCCAGGTCGCCTTGATCTTGGGCAGGATCGCACCTGAGCCACCCTGGTGCAGAACCCAGTTGAAGGTTACCTTGTCTTGCTTGGCTGCAATTTGCTTCAGCGCATCAACGACGCCGCCACCCCATTCAACCGCAGTCAGTTCGGTTGTGGTGGCGGCACGACTGGCGAATCCGACCAAACTCATCGCCATCGATGCGCCGACGGTCTGCATAGCTTGCCTTCTTGTCATCGCTGTCATCGCTGTCTCCTTGTTTAGCGCCGCGTTGGGTAATGTCCCCTTGGGTATCTCAGCCTACGGTAGCGGAGGCTGACGCGACTGAAAATGGCAAACTTTCGAAGTGCAGTTCATTATAGATCAATGTGACGTATAGGGGTCCACTTCAGGCCCAGGCGCGCGAACTTCGAGAATACTGAGCCCCAATACGACGGTGAGCAGTAAGGCACTTTCTGCTGACGACCGGGCTGCGCCTTTCGCAAGCGGAAAACAGGGAAACTAAAAGCTGATTTCACACTGACCTCAGCCCAGGTTAGTCTTAAGCTATCGCAGGCGGGCGGCCTAAACGGAGGAACGCGATGGCATATCCGGAGCAGCAACTGGTCGATGGGCTGCTGGCAATTTCGGGCGCCCTTGCCGGACACATCGATCCAGGCGCCGCGTTTCGTGCAACAGCGGTAGCGATCGGCACTCTGTTGCCCCACGATCACATGGACGTCGCGGTACTGCTGCACGAAGGGCGAAGCCACGTATGCTACGAGGCCGGCTGCCGCACGGATTGGAGCGAGCTTGCCCGCCGTCCGGTTCCGGTTGAGGTCAGCCCCGTACGCGCCGTGCTGCGGGGCGAACTGCCGTTTCTTCTGACAGAAGACGCGCTCTGCGATCCGCGCTTTCATTTTGCCGGCGCCCTCGACGGTCCGATCTTTGCAGCGAGCCTTCGCAGCCGCATCGTCGTGCCGCTGAGGGCGAGGGGCAATATCGTGGGCGCGCTTAACATCAGCCGCCACGAACGGGGCTGCTACGGTCCGGTCGAACTCGAGGTCGCCGGTCACTGCGCAGAATTTATCGCGCCCTACATCTTCGCGCTGAACCAGACCGAGGAAGCGCGCCGCGCCATGCTGGCCGAAAGCGAAGCCCGCAATCGTGAAGAGCTCTTGCGGGTTGGCGCCTCGCGACTGACAGAGGGCATGGAGCGCGAAAGGAAGCGCATCGCCATGGACCTGCACGACCAGACGCTCGCAGACCTCGCGCGGGTGGTGCGGCAGGTTTCCGCACTCAGCCGGCAGGGGATCGCTGGTGCGGTCCAGCTTGCGGAACTGGAGCGCGAGATCGTCAATTGCCTGACGGAGTTGCGCCATATCGTTGACGACATGCGGCCGAGCGTGTTGGAACTATTCGGTCTGCGCGACGCTATTGAGGCGCATCTGAACCGCAGCGTCAGCCGCGCCGTACCGTCGATCGCGGTGCGCATTCACGACGCAAGCGAAGGCGCGGCAGACACACTGCCGGAGCGCATTCTGACGGCGCTCTATCGCATCGCTCAGGAAGCCATCAACAACGCCGTGCGTCATGCAGGTCCGCGGCTGATCGAGGTGCGCATCGAGGCTACCGTCTCGGCCCTCCGCGTTGTCGTTACTGACGACGGCGTCGGCACCGGAGAGATCGATCCCGACGCGAGCAGCGGCATCGGCCATATGCACACACGCGCCGCGCTGATCGGGGCGCGACTGAGGATCGGCCGAGCGAGCCGCACGGGCGGAACGCGAGTGGCGATCGAGATCGCCCGCGACCGCATCACTGCCCCGCCCGCCGATGCCCCGGCGACATTGCTGGAGAACATCTAATGCTGGTGATGATAGCCGAGGACGACGGCCTGCATCGGGCCTTTGTGCGCACGACGGTCGAGCGGCTGTGGCCCGGCAACGTCGAGATCATCGAGGCCGGCACCGGCGATGTCGCGATTGATATGGCTCGACGGCGCGAGCCGCCCTTTGTCGTGCTCGACCTGCAACTGCCCAAGGCGACCGGCATCGAAGTTGCGCGCTCGATCTGGAGCCGGCGACCCGACACACACATCCTGTTCTGGTCGAATTTCGCCGACGAATCCTATGTGCGCGGTGTAGCACGCATCGTGCCGCCCGGGACCGTCTACGGATACGTCCTCAAATCGACATCGGAGGAGGGCATGCGCTCGGCGCTGCGCGGGGTCTTCGCCGAGGGCCATTGCATCATCGACCGCGAGGTACGCGGCATCCAGCACCGCGTGCAGGATCGGCTGGAAGGTATCACCGACAGCGAATACGAAAGCCTTATCGACGTCGCGCTCGGGCTCACCGACAAGGCGATAGCCGCACGTCGGGGGCTTTCGACCCGCGGCGCTCAGGCCCGCATCCGCCACCTCTACGACAAGCTCGGCCTCTCTATCTCCGAGGACGGATCGGGGGAAGCGACCTCGATCTTCAATTCCCGCACGCGGGCCATATATCTGGCGCTCGCTCGCGGCCTTATCAACGTCGACGCGCTGAGGCGGGAGCAGGAAAGGCTTGATGCCTGGCTCTGCGAGGCTGGGGCTGACGACTAGGAAACCCTAAGCGGCCTGTCCCCTGTGCAAAAGCACACTCGGTGCTGCGTTTTAAGCCGTAGCGCAGCGCATGCCCGTGCTCCTACTGTCCCCGACCAGGCAAGAGGAATGCCGGGAGGAACGCCGATGCCCTTGGTGAATATTCAGATTCTCAAAGGCCATTCCCAGGAGCGTAAGAACGAGATCGCCCGTCGCGTCACTGCGGCGGTCAGTGAGATCGCGGAGCTGCCGAGGGAAGCGATCTGGGTCGTGTTCGAGGACGTGGCCGCGACTGACTGGTACGTGGGCGGCACAACTGTCGCAAAGCCGGCAGACTGAGGCGATGACGAAGGTCTCCCGCAACCCAGCCTTTGCCGACATTGTCGGCGATGCCGAACTCGAAACGTTGGCAAGCGGCCTCGGCTTCACCGAAGGCCCGATCTGGCATCCTTACGAGAAGTGGCTGGTCTTCAGCGACATGCCCGAAGACCGCATGTACATTCGTCAGCCTTCCGGCGACATAGAAAGTTTCCGACGGCCAAGCAACAAGGCGAACGGCAACACACTCGACCGCGAGGGCCGGATCGTTACCTGCGAACATGCCACCAGCCGCGTGACACGGCTCGATCATGACGGCTCGATCACCGTGATTGCGACCCACTACCAGGGCAAGGAGCTGAACAGCCCGAACGATATCGTGGTGGCAACCGGGGGCGCGATCTACTTCACCGATCCGACTTACGGCCGGATGGAATACTACGGCGTGCTGCGCGAGCCTGAACTGGGTTTCCAAGGTGTGTATCGCGTCGATCCGGACGGATCGAGATTGACGCTCCTGGTCGACGATTTCGTTCAACCGAACGGGCTTTGCTTCTCGCTCGACGAATCCCGCTTGTTCGTCAACGATACCGAGCGTCAGCACATCCGCGTTTTCAGCGTGACGTCGAGCGGCGAGTTGACCGGCGGCGCGGTCTGGGCCGAGACGACAGGCGACGCGCCCGGCGCGCCTGACGGCATGAAGATCGACAGTTGCGGCAACGTGTACTGCTGCGGTCCCGGCGGCATCCATGTCTTCGATCCATCCGGCAATGTGCTCGGCGTCATCCGCACGCCGGAGCCTTGTGCCAACTTCACCTTCGGTGACGAGGATCTGAAGAGCTTGTATATTACCGCATCCAGCTTGCTTCTTCGGCTGAGGGTGCGCGTGCCCGGATTGAGACTGTTCTGAAGCCGGAGAAACCGGCTGCAGGAAGGGCGCCCGCTGCGGCGCCGCGCTTAGCAGACAACGTCGGAAGAGGAGCCGGCGGCCGATTGAAGGCACCAACCAGGGAGGAAAGAAATGCGTAAGATGTTCGTACTCGGCGCGCTCGCCGCCGTCTTTGCGTCCGGCACGGCGATGGCTACACCAGCGGCAAGAAGATCGCTTTTTCCAACAACTATGCCGGCAATTCATGGCGCCAGTCGATGCTGAACAGCTACGACATCGTCACCAAAAAGGCGGTTGCCGACAAGGTCGTGGCCGCCGCCGACGTCTTCACAACCGCCGACCAGGAAGTGCCGACCCAGGCCGCCCAAATCCAGAACCTGATCCTGCAGGGCTATGACGCCATCGTCATCAACGCAGCCTCGCCCGATGCGTTGAACGGCGCGATCAAGCAGGCCTGCGATGCCGGCATTGTTGTGGTGTCCTTCGACGGAATCGTGAGTGAACCCTGCGCCTACCGGGTCGTCGTCGACTTCGAGGACATGGGCAAGCAAGAAATGGAGCAGATGAAGAAGTTCCATCCCGCGGGCGGTAATCTTCTCGAAATCCGCGGGCTCGCCGGCACGTCAATCGACGAATCCATCCATAAAGGCCTGCAAGCCGGCGTGGCTGCCCATCCGGAATTCAAGATCGTCAATTCGGTGACCGGTAACTGGGACCAGACCACGGCACAGAAGGCGGTCGCAACCGTCCTGCCTTCGCTAACCGATATTGTCGGCGTGGTGACCCAGGGCGGTGACGGCTATGGTGCGGCGCAGGCATTCGCTGCCGCCGGCAAGCCACGGCCGATCATCATCATGGGCAATCGCCAAGACGAACTGCAATGGTGGAAGGAACAGAAGGAAAAGGACGGCTATCAGACCTGGTCGGCGTCCATCGCTCCGGGGGTTTCGACGCTCGCCTTCTGGGTCGCTCAGCAGGTCCTAGACGGCCGCAAGGACGTTCCGCACGACATGCTCGTGCCCTATCTCGCCTTCACGCAGGATGATTTCGAGAAACACCTGCCCAATATTCCGGCCGGCGGTGTCGCCAGCAAGGAATATACGCAGGACGAAGCGCTCGCCGCCATAAAGGCCAACATAAAGTGAGCGGTGACATGCTTGCTTGCCGCACCTTTTCCAGCGGAACGCGTCGGTGACAGCCGAAGCGCCCGCGACCATCATAGAGTTGAGCGACGCCGAAAAGCATTTCGGCGCCGTTCGCGCGCTTGACGGTGTCGACTTCTCCGTGCGGCGGGGCGAGTGCGTCGGGCTCGTCGGCCACAATGGTGCGGGAAAATCGACGCTCATGCACATCCTCGCCGGCACGCAGCGGCCGACCGCAGGCCGCATGACCGTCGCCGACGGCGTCGAGGAACACTATTCCGTCTCTCGCGCCAAGAAGCTCGGCATACGCTGCGTCTTCCAAGAACTATCGCTCTGCCCGAACCTTTCGGTTGCCGAAAATACGCGTATCAACCATCCGGCGCTCAAAGGTTTTGGTTGGCGCCGGCGAGCGGCTAGGCTGATTGCCGCCAAGCTCGACGAGATCTTTCCTGGTCATGGCGTAGATGCTTCTGACATCGTCGCCGACCTGTCCATCGGCAGACGGCAGATGGTCGAGGTAGCGCGCGCCTTCACCATCACCGACGAACCGCTCAATCTCGTCATCCTTGACGAGCCGACCTCCTCGCTCGATGCGCACAGCGCCGGTCAACTGCTTACCTTTATGCGCCGCTTCGTCGCGGCTGGCGGCAGTTGCATCCTGATATCCCATGTACTTGGCGAGGTCCTCAACAATGCCGACCGCATCGTCGTCATGCGCGACGGCAAAGTGGTGGCCGTAAACGACGCGCGCGCCTTCAACCGTGACCGGCTGGTGGCGGCCATGGGCGCGACGGTCCACCGGGACAAAGCGCCGTCCTCGGTTGCAGCTCACAAATCCGACGGCGCGCTGCGCATTCGCGCCCGCCCGACGCGCCAAACGGACGGCGCGGAGCTCACCGCCCGCGCTGGCGAGATCATCGGGCTCGCCGGGCTTGCGGGCCATGGACAGACCGACCTGCTGCTTGCCATCTTCGCCGCCGCCAACCGGCGCAAGGCCCACATTGAGGTGACGGCCGCGGTGGCTTTGGTGGCGGGCGACCGCCAGTCGGACGGCATTTTTCCGCAATGGTCGATCGCCGAGAATATCGGCATACGTTCGCTGGCGAGACTACGCAGCGGCCTTTTGATCTCGGCACGGCGCGAAGCGGAACTTGCCTCATACTGGAGAAAGAAGATCGACATTCGCACGCCCGACATCAACGACAACATCCTGTCGTTGTCCGGCGGCAACCAGCAGAAGGCGCTGTTTGCGCGCGCCCTCGGATCGGATGCGGAGATAATCCTGATGGACGATCCAATGCGCGGCGTCGACATCGGCACCAAGCTCGAGGTCTACGACCTCATAAGCCAGGAGGCGAATAACGGCCGCACCTTCGTCTGGTATACGACCGAGACCGAGGAGCTCGACAATTGCCACCATGTCTACGTCTTCAAGAACGGTCGCATCGTCGCCAATCTCGGTCGGGACGAACTGACCGAGGAACGGATAATTCAATCCTCCTTCCTGGAGGCCGGATGACATGAGCGCAGTCTCTTCCCAGGGCCTCTTCAGCCTTTCCGCCCGCGGCGCGGCCGGCCGCGCACGGACGCTGCGCGCTCTGCTCCCAGGGCTGTCGCTGGCCTTGGTGCTGATCGCCATCGGCTGGCTGAATCCGCGCGCCATCTCCTATTTCGGCTTCAGCCTGATGCTCAACCTCGCCATCCCGATCGCGCTCGCCACCGTCGCCCAGATGTTCGTCATCGCCGGCAACGAACTCGACCTGTCGATCGGCACCTTCGTCGGTTTTGTCGGCTGCGTCACCGCCACCTTCCTGCGCGATGCGCCGCTTCTCGGCGTACTGATCCTGCTCGGCTCTATCGGCGTTTACGCCTTCCTCGGCGCGCTCATCTATCTGCGCAACCTGCCATCGATCGTCGTGACCCTCGGCATGAGCTTCATCTGGCAGGGGCTGGCGATCATGGTTCTACCGAAACCGGGCGGCAAGGCGCCGGACTGGCTGCAGGCGATCACCGCCTTTAAACCACCCTTCGTGCCGTTTCCGATCGTCGCGGCGGTCGTGATCGCGTTGATCGTGCATTTCGGGCTGATGCGCACTTCCTATGGGCTGATCCTCCGGGGCTCCGGCGGCAATCCTGCGGCACTCGCTCGCGCCGGGTGGTCGCTGCTGCGTGCCAAGGTGACGCTGTTTGCGCTCGCGGGCGTTTTCGGCGTGCTGTCTGGCATGACGCTGATCGGCATCACCTCTTCGGGGGACGCCAATATCGGCAACGGTTATACTCTGCTCGCCATCGCCGGCGTCATCCTCGGTGGCGGCGAATTCATGGGGGGACGCGTCTCGCCGATCGGGGCGGTAATCGGGGCGCTGACGCTGGCGCTCGCCGCCTCCTCGTTGCTCACCTTCATGCATATTCCGCCTGACTGGCAGGTTGCCGCCAATGGCGGAATCTTGATCATCGTACTCGCCGCGCGCGCTCTCATCAGCCGCAAGGAGGCCTGAGCCATGCCGCAACTGAAGACGCTCGCCGCCAAGCCGTGGATCTGGTCGTTCGTCGGCGCTCTTGCAGTCTGGCTCGCGACCATCGTTTTCACCGGTGGCTACGGCGCCGGCGGCATGCTGACGGCGGCCCTTTCGCTCGCTGTCTTCATGGTGATCGTCGGCGTCGGCCAGATGTTCGTCATCACGCTCGGGCCCGGTAATGTCGATCTGTCGCTGCCGGCCAATATCGGCCTTGCCAGCGCCGTTGCAATGAAGACCATGGCCGGACAGGACAACCTGATCGTGCTTGGCTTGCTCGCGGCGCTCGCAAGCGGGGCGGCGGTCGGCATCGCCAACTATCTGCTGATCTGGGCGCTGCGCATCCCGCCGATCATCGCCACGCTCTCGGCGAGCTTCATCATCCAGTCGATCGATATCAGCTACGGGCGTGGGCTGCAGATCAAGCCGCCGCCGGGCTTTGCCGCCTTCACAAACCTTCAGGTCCTCGGCGTGCCGGTGCTCGCCATTCTGACGGCGCTGTTTACACTAGCCGCCGGTACGGCGCTCGCACGCATGATCTACGGCCGCTCGGTGCTTGCGATCGGCCAGAACATCCGCGCCGCCTGGCTCGCTGGCGTTCCCGTCGGGCGCATCCGCCTCCTCACCTATACGCTCTCGGGTATGCTCGGCGGGCTGAACGGCGCTCTGTTGGCCGGCTATTTCCGCGGCGCCAATGTCGACATTGGCAATGAGTATCTTCTATCCTCGATCGCCGTCGTCGTCATTGGCGGCACCTCGGTCGCAGGCGGCAAGGCCAATGTCCCCGGAATATGGGGCGCATCCCTTTTTCTGGTGTTACTGCTCACCATGCTCAACACCTACGGCGTCAGCGCCGGCGTTCGCCTGCTCCTGACCGGCCTCGTGATCGTTGGCGTGATAACCACCGCGGGCAGCCGGCGCGCGCCAGGTTAAGCGGGCCGATTATGCGGAACGGTCATGGTCTTAGGACTTACCGCTCAGTCTTCCATTGCCGCTTCGGACAAACCCGACTCTGCCTCTGGCGGAAGCCGCCGAGCGGGAAGAAGGGCACATAGGCAGTTGCCTCCGCCGCAAGCTGGCCAATCAGCGTGGCGTCCTCGCGTGGTGCGTTTCTGATCGACGATGACCGCTTGGGGGCGCAAAGGCGCCGCCACGTGCAGTTGTTCGGTGTCCGCTTTCGAGCGGCCGCCATGATTATTTCAATGGCCGAAATGCGGGCGCTTTGCTGATCGGCCGCTTCCATAGCGGCCGCAAATGGCCTTGAGGGGCAACATTCCTTATAGTCGCTCCCAGTGCCGGCAATAGAGCGCCGGTCGCGCCCGCGAGGTGAACGAATATGTTAAAGCTTCCGCCGCCGATATGGGCACTTCTCTTTTTGATCCTTACTGCGGGCGCCAGCTACTTGGCCGGGTGGCCCGCCGTACCTCGGGTACATAGCCTCTCCGTCGGCATCGGGCTCATCGCGTTAAGTTTCATTGCTCCAGTTTGGGCCTTGATACTGTTCCGACGTGAGGGCACCCAGGTCAATCCCACCTCAGAAACCAACAACAAGTTGGTCACCGCCGGACCTTTTCAGTTCACCCGCAATCCCATGTATCTGGGCCTCGTCGTCCTCAGCCTCGGTGTGGCTGTGGCGACGGGCGCCATTCTTATGTTCGTCGCCCCTCTCTTGGTGTTCGCTACCGCGAATTGGGTCCACATCCCCTTCGAGGAAGCCAAGATGCGCCGCCAGTTCGGCCCGGCTTTCGACGACTACGCACGTAACGTGAGAAGGTGGCTTTAGAGCCTCGCTTGTTTCGGCTGCGCGACAAAGCAGGTACCATGGTCGGGCGTCCGGAATGGCTGCTTGCCACCCATACAGGAAGTGCCTCAGGCGTGCAGCGGAACGTCGGCTTTGGGCATTCCGCTCGACCTATCTAAACGGCCGAAATGCGGGCGCATTCCGGAAGCGTGCCAGCGGCGCCTGCCGGCCCAATGCGGACATTGAGGAGCATCAGCTACATCGGGCTATCTGCGCAGTTACTCCCGCTAGAATCCGATGGATAGGCGGAGTTGCCCGTCCCAGACATTGAGGCCGTTCTGTCCGAAGCTGAGGTAGCCGACGCTCGCCTCGATTTGCGCGTTGTTTGTCAAGAGCGCGCGCATGCCGGTCCGAACCGACGCAGTCCATGGGGACGGTGTCGCCATTGTGAGTTCGCCTGTCAGGATCTGTCCGCCGTTCGGGCGTTCGAATTCGTAGTGAACGCCAAATTCGGCATAGGGCATGAGTTGCGTTCCGTTGGAAAGGCTGAACAGCCGGCCGATTTCTGTGGTTGCGTCGATAACCCCGTAGTTGAAGGCGGAATCGGCCAGGCCGAGTTGATGGGTCTTCCCAGTATGCTGCCCGCGAGCGAGTAGCTGTCACTGATGTTGCGTGAATAGGTGACGGAAAGCTTGGGACGCGCGTAAGCCTCGCCGATATCGTACTGGCCGTTCAGATTGGCCGACGCTTCATACTGCTGCGATGCGAAATTGCCGCTGAGCCCCAGAAGCCGCAGGTCGCTGTTGGTGTGGCCATAGCTCAACGACGTGTCGATTGCCCAGTGCGGCGACAGACGTACCGCAACATAAGGGCCGATGCTGAAACCGTTCGTATCGGTGCGCAGGCTGTCTCCGAACGATTCGTTGCGGCTTTTGTCCACGGCTACGTACACGCCGAGGACAACGTCGTCCGTGATCTTGCGGTCGAGACCCATCGTCAGGGTGCCCGCCAACGAGTTGTTGTCGAGACCGTAGCGGTGATCGGAGACACTTGTGCCTTCGGTCAAGGCCCAAACGTTCCACAGGGTCGGAGGGATAAGATCCCGCCCGGCCGTAAGGGGTACTTCGGCGTTCGGGGCCTCGTTTGTGGCAGGCGCCATCCGAGCCCTCAAATCCTCGCATAGCGGCAGCTTCTTCTGATTTTCGGCGGTCGCCTGTTCTGAGCCGCGCTCGATGCAGCGTGCCTCCGGCCGAGCGATCCCCTCTCTCTCGGCCGTCGTATTTTCGGCTGGCGCGGCTGGCAGCCGAGGCCCTCTTGGCAAGACACCGCCTGGTTGAGGCGAGGTCGGGACCGCAGGCGTAACCTCGCCCGGCGGCACCAGTGTCGCGATGGGCGGCACCACCTGGCCCGGAACGGTTGGCAGCAATCCGGCGCCCGGCGGCAGCGTCGCGATCGGCGGCACCACCCCGCCCGGCAGGTTCGGCATCACACCGCCCGGCTGACCCGGCAGCGTCGGCATCATTCCCTCAGGCGGCAGCGTCGCGATCGGCGGCGCTACGCCACCCGGTAGGTTTGGTAACAAACGGCCCGGAAGGGTCGGCATCACGCCGCCCGGCTGACCCGGCAGCGTTGGCATCATTCCCTCCGGCGGCAGTGTCGCGATCGGCGGCGCTACGCCACCCGGTAGGTTCGGTAACAAACGGCCCGGAAGGGTCGGCATCACGCCGCCCGGCTGACCCGGCAGCGTCGGCATCATTCCCTCCGGGGGCAGTGTCGCGATCGGCGGCACCACACCGTCCGGCAGGTTCGGCACCACGCCGCCCGGCGGAAGCGTCGGCATCAGCCCGTTCGGCGGCAGCTTTGCGATAGGTGGCTTAACACCTCCGGGAAGCCCCGGTTTCAAGGCGCCTGGCGGAGCCGTGGGCGTCAGACCGTGTGGTGGTAGCTTTGCGATTGGTGGCTTAACACCGCCTGGAAGCCTCGGCTTCAATCCACCCGGCGGAACGGTGGGCGTGAGGCCGTGCGGCGGCCTGCCGCCGATATGAATGCCGCCGCCACCCCCCGGCGGTGCGGGTACCAGTGGGGCGGAAGGGCGTTGGAAAGAGGGCGGGGCGAAATCAGGAAACAGCTTGCCGATCGGTGGAACCGCGTGGCCGCCGCCGGGCCGCCCGAACGGCGGTAACGTCAGGTTGGGAGGGAAGACGAAGCCGCCCTTTTGATTCTGGGTATCTATAAGACAGGGCTTATTGCTGTCCAAATCATAGAGCTTGTGGGTACCACCATTTCCATTGGATACAACGGGCGACGTCGAAACATGAAGCCCACGCTTGGCTTTTGTCCACTCGTCCACGGTCTGGTTGCCTTGCGCCGCATCAAGGCCGAACGAGCCCGCCGATGTTCCCGAAAGCCAAACTGAGCTTGAAGAGTCCGACGTTACGCCAAGAAAGCGCAGGCCGCCGCTCGATTTGCAACTGTCGGCGAACGCCGAAACCGGTGTCCCTGCCACCGAAAGAACGACGAGCCCCGGCCAGATAGTTCCTGCAAGACGGCTCAGAAGAACGCTGCTTTGCCGATCACCCTCAACCTGAATTCTGCACAGCCGACGCAATGCGTTCGCCCTTGCACCACGCTTCTTGTGGAAAGCGTCCATGAAGACATCCCCGTGCTGCAGCGCCCCCCAGCATGCGCGCGAGAACCTATCCCAAAGTGCCGCCTGACCCGGTCAGTCTCCCCCACCGGATGGCACCACCCAGAGCGAAACTAACCGAAAAATATGCAGCGACGTGCCGATTAATTGAGCAAACGACCTAAGGCCACTACCGAAGGACATCCTAATGTGACATTTAAAACACGGTGTTAGTGGTCGTCTCTAACACGACTATCGATCAGAACGGTTGAGGAACGTCCCTCGCAACCGGTCGCGTTGTAACCTGGTCACCTGCCTCTGCGCGTTGGATGGTTTTGCGGGATACGCCAGCCAACGCCTCAGCCTGATCGTGGTTGAGGCCAAGGAGTTCACCCGCTGCCTTCAATACGGTCGACGGAAATCGCAGCATAAGGCATCGGCAACAGTCCTTTCAGGATAGTGCACGGCGTAAAGTGACCCTGACATCACTCGTGGCGATGAGTGTCCCCTATGCACGCATCCTGGCGGAAGCGAGAAGGACGCGACCAGATCAGGGCCATCTGCTGTCGCGATGCGATTGGCCCTTGGTCCAACTATCCCCTTCTTGAATTGAAGTCGAAGATGCGGCTCTCGTGGATAGGAAACAGGTTTCGATCGATGAAGAGGATTTGCGAAGTCATGGATTGCGTCTGGCAAAGACCCTCGCGTTCCTATTTGGCTGAACGAACTCCCCTTGCTCCGCTCTCCACCAACGTCGCGCTCGCGGAAGAGACGGCCGCCGTCGAGCGAACCGCCGTGGGCGTGGCGCTCTATCCACAACGAGTAGCTAACGAATGAACGACCTCGGTTAAGAGTGCCGCTGCAGGAGAACATTGGCATGAGCGATCGGCATGCGGATACCTCTACCGCAAAGGAGTTTCTCGCGTCTCACGGCGGACCTTTCTACGAATTGCAGTGCAGGCTGAAGCTGCTACACGAGCATGCGCTGAGATCCGGCCGGCGCGCCTTGGTTTTCGTTGGACTTGCCTGGGGTGTTCCGCTTCTTCTGGGGCTTCCGCGAAGTCTGTCGTTGGATACATCCAACGGGCTGACATACCTGACCGATGTGAGCGTTTGGGCAAGATTCGTCGTCGCCATCGGCGCCTTCGTTCTTGCCGAGCAGCAGGTCGAGGAGCGGCTGCGGGAGAAACTTCACCAGCTCGTCTCGGCCCCTATTGTTCCACCTTCCTCATTTTCTGACGCTGCGCACGCGGTCAATCAGGCCTTGAGGCAGCGCAATTCCCACCTGGCCGAGGCTGTATGCCTCCTAGGCGCGTCGCTGGCGACCTGCGTCGTGCTCCGGCATCAGTATGTTGTTGATACGTCGTCATGGGTCGTCACGGCCTCTCCAACGGGCAATTCCATTACACTTGCCGGATGGTGGTCGCTTATCGTCAGCATTCCGTTGTTCTGGTTCCTGACGTTGCGCGGGCTGTGGCGGCATTTCGTATGGTCGCTCCTCTTGCGTCGATTGGCTCGACTGGATCTTCGGCTCGTGTCAACTCATCCGGACGGAAAGGGCGGCATCGGCTTCCTTGCGGACTACCCAAATGCCTACATGACCGCAGTATTCGGAGTGAGCTGCGCCGTCGCCGCGGCCGTTGCGCAAAATCTGCTGCATGAGACGGCGACGATGACCAACATTACGATATTGATGGTTGGATGGTTGATTATAGTTCTGGCGCTTTTTGCCTTTCCGTTGTCCGCTTTCTCCAAGCCGCTGTCCGAACTCAAGAAAGCCACGTTGGCGCGGCTTAGCGCACAGGCAACGCAGTATCATCGCATGGCAGAGCGCAAGTTGCTCGGCATCAACGTCGTCGGTGAAAGCAGTTCTACGCCCGAGGAGAGCCAGGAGGTTTCGGATCCCACCAAGCAATTCGAAATCACGCGCAAGCTTTCGGTCATGTTGTTGAACCGCTCGGCGCTCCTGCCAGTCTCGGCGGCCGCGCTGCTACCATTTGCCATCGTGGCGTCGTCGCGGGTTCCGTTCAAGGACGTCCTATCGCTTGTCTGTTGATTTCCACTGAGAGCTGACCCGGCACAGCCCGATATTTCCATTGAGAATTGACCCATGTTTCAACCGTCCCTCGCATGTTTTCAGCGGGGGCTCTGGAGTGATCGACATGGCGTTACTGAGCGTAATCCGGCGCTGGCATTTTC
>NZ_JBFRDU010000046.1:0-36119 GCF_052113965.1 Rhizobium sp. RAF56 | reverse complement strand
GCGGCCACGACCGGATGGACCGACGGCGATCTCGAAGAACAATACCGCTCCGCCAGCTGGCGGGTGCTGCTAAGCGAATCGGAATACAACGACGTCGTTGCATTCATCCGCAAGCAGCAGGCGGTGTCGAAGACCTGGGAGGCGACGGTTAACAACTGCAATAACTGGACCGGCGAGATCGCCCGCCACATGGGCTACAAGACACCCGGCATCTGGCTGCGGCCGCAGCAGTTCATCACGCAGCTTCGCGAGATGAATACCGGTTGAGCGAATCGCCGTCTTCTCTAGTCATCGAACTTGCAGTGAAGTGTTGGAGCGCTGCCGGAACCGGTGAAAACTAAACGGATAGAGCAAGAGCAGTTCGGCTAGTGCTGCATCCGGGCATGATTATCGAGTTTCTCAGTGAGCCAGACCACCGCTTGCGAAGGAACCGTCGAGCTGCTGCTTGCTCATCACGCATTCGTAAGCAGCCGCTGACGAGCCGCAATGACCGCAATCCCTGTCTACCCGAAGCAAGTTTCGGTGAATGTGCGCCCGCTTGCGATGACGTCGCTGTCGGGTGTAGTAGAGTTGACTAGGGTTGCGAGGTGTGTGGATGAACACGAAAGTCGACCACGAATTTCAGGCCGAACTCAACGCGGTGCATGAAATCCACTCTGTATCGTCGATCCTCGACGTCATCCAGCAGTCAACCGGAATGGGCTTTGTTGTCGTCGCTCGTGTCACCGTGGGACGATGGGTTGCCTGCGAGGTACTTGACGCCATCGATTTCGGCCTTAGGCCCGGCGATGAGTTGATGATCGAAACCACGATCTGCCATGAAATTCGACAAAGCCATGTGCCGGTGGCAATCGATCACGTTGCGATGAGCGACGTCTATCGCCACCACCACACGCCGTTGATGTATGGGTTCCAGAGCTACATCTCCGTTCCGATCGTCCTGAAGGACGGTACTTTCTTCGGAACGCTATGCGCCATCGATCGCAAACCTGCGCTGGTCAATAACACCAGGATCATCGGCATGTTCACGCTCTTCGCGGAGCTGATCGCCCACCACCTCGATGCTCGCGACAAGCTGATTGCCTATCAGACAAAGCTGAACGAAGAGCTTGAGATCGCAGTGATTAGAGAACAGTTCATCGCTGTCCTGGGCCACGACCTGCGCAATCCGTTAGCCTCGATGATTTCGGGTACACGACTGCTTGCGGAGTCAGCCCTCGATGACCGAGCCCAGTCCGTTGTGGCGGTGATGCTGAAGAGCGCTGACCGCATGTCCAATCTGGTCGACAACGTCATGGACTTCGCGCGGGGCAAACTCGGCGGCGGCATCAGTCTGAACTTGAGCGACGAGTCGTTGCAGCCGACCCTTGCGCATGTGGTTGATGAGATGCGCAGCGTCTGGCCCGACAGGCTGATCGAAGCGGAGTTCGACCTGTCAAGGCCAATCAGTGTCGATCATTCCCGGATCGCTCAGTTGTTCTCCAATCTTCTTGCAAACGCGCTGACCCACGGCTCTGGCGATAGCCCGATCAGGATCAACGTCTCAACGACGGCCGACAATCTCGAACTGTGGATCTCCAACAAAGGCGAACCCATTCCCCACGCGGCGATCGCGCGTCTCTTCAGGCCGTTCACGCGTCTGTCCGAGCATGGAACGAAGCAAGGCCTTGGGCTCGGTCTCTACATCGCATCGAAGATCGCCGAGGCACACGGGGGGACGTTATCGGTGACCTCGTCGCCTGAGGAGACGCGGTTCACACTTCGCCTGCGCCGATCTCACCTAAGCTAGTCTTGTTGTATTCAACTTTCGGGCTCAAGGCGAAGGACACCCAATGAGCTGGGAACCGGCCGCGCTCCTCCGGCGTTATATTGGGGGTCGTGCGGCAAAGCGGTCCCCTCCGCTTTGGGAGTTTTATCACCCAAGGCTTGCGCGGCCCACCTGTTACTTTTCAGCCGAGGCAGTTCCTTTGGCCCCGATCTCAGCCTCCGCAAACAACAAAGGCCATGTTGACAAGCGTTAACATGATGGATTGCTTATAGACGCTGGCCTAGCGCCCAAAGGACTCCAATTCCGACAGGAGAGACCATGGCTAATCCAACCTTCAGACCCGTCGAACTCTGCATCCAACCTCCGAATGCATACCGGTCAATCCGCACCGTGAGAGATGCCATCCAGGCGCTCCTCGAGCATTGGTCTTATGAAATGCAGAAGGGCAAGCCGTTCGAGCGAGCTTGCAAGGCGTGTCTTGATGCCATGGAGAATGATGGCTGTGCGGAGAAGGCACGATGGGCGTTTCTGAGGGCTGCCAAGGCTGCCGGTCTCGCGATCCGGGTTTAGTCCCAAGACATGCCGCCATGCCCGAAGATCACGGCGAAACTCGCGCAGTGAGGACATAGATAAGATCGAGTTGTGTCCAGCCGCCGGCTGCCCCAACTGACGGAAGACTCCCTTCTGTTCGGTGGTCCCTCAATCGACAGGCTATCGTCATAGATGGTCACCTCGGTGCTTTTACACTCGAGGCAGACCAAGGGCTCTGCCAGGGTATTCGCGGTCGTGATGTTGTTGCAGGACCCGCAAAAGCATGGCCAAGCCGAGAAGGTCTTGAAGTCACTCATGCCTCCGCCAATCGAGCCATAGGCCTCGAGGTCGCACCGCTCGCACTTGGCTGTGAATGAGGAGCCCATCTTTACCTCTTTGGACGTAGGTGAGACCTGCTTTGTAGTTCCTTCGTTCGCTATATGTCGGAAAGGAAGAGCGAGCCGCGGGTGCGAACTCGCTCTTATAGGTGCGTCCTCAGATCCGGTGCGACGTGAGAATGGAGTCGAGAGGAAGTTCATACCTCTCAGAGCGCCCGGACGCGCCCGCGTAGGCACGCTAGCGCGGAAAGCTGTCAGACGCCTTAATGCTCGAACATGCCTAGCGCCTGTGCCAGCCGGAAGTCGTTCAGCTCGCTCTCTTGCGCGGCGAACTAAGGGCGATATGGGCGATCGCTGCCATGGCTTCCGAGCGTGACCAGCCTGCCGCAGCGGCCTCATCGTCTATCGCTTGCACCTCCAACTCCAGTGCCATCTGGCAATCGCTTTCGCGGTCCTCGTATTGCTCGTCCTGAGCAATTTCAATTTCGCGGACGGCCGCTTTGGGCCCGTAGGAGACTCTGGTCGTTTCCGAACATCGCTTTGTTCACTAGAGTCGGTTGCCTCCCGACCGCTTCCTATCTTCGCCGACGCGCCAGACGAGCGTTCCCGGCAGCCCGCAGATCGTCTCGTCCCAGTTTTCCGGATCATGGAGGCACAGGTAGCGCAGCAGAGCTTGGTACTCGTTGTTCGCGGATGTGAGCTCAGATCAGATGAGCGGCTATTATCAGGAGCATGACGATGGAGGGATAAAAGGTCAGAGCGAAGCCGAGTGCGCGCCCAGCTGCGCCTCTAGCATATCCGCGCCAAAACAAGAGGCGGCCGGCAACGAACAGCAATGATGCGACAGGCACTACAGCATGCAGGGTTGGCGGCATCGTGCTTGCCCACACCGCGTGGACGCCCAAGGCGAGGACCGCCTGTTCAAGCGTATTCTGCAAAATCGCCTGGAGCACACGGACTCTTGGTGTGCCGACCGAAAGCCCGCCGCCGTCGATGTCAGCCTCCGTAATGAATCGATGGCTTGCAATCATCGCGATATTGGCAGCCAGGCACCCAACAACAAGTGCATCCCATCGAACTGCATCCATGAGTGGTTCATATATGTTCGCTGGGGGAACAATCGGCTCCAGGACTCCGAAGACTGCAAGGCCGATTGAAATAAGCGTCGCCATCAGTCCCATCGCCATGCCTGCGAGGACGTTAATTTGCTTGTCGCGCAACATGCAGCCCTCTCGAACGGTAGGTTTTGGGCGATGTACTAAATGTCTTGGAGGAGCATTGGTGGTACTGACTCCCCTAAGCAGAAAACGGCGATATTCCGGAACGTCCGAACCATCTGGAATTGTGAAGGTCCCCTCGACAAATGACCTTAAATTGCTGGTCGCCTCGCCCTGCGAGATGTTTCAACCCCAAGGCGACTTGCTCGTATTCCCGAAGCTGTCGGACGCCGGCTGCCGCACCCAGGCTAAGAGTAGGTCGTAGACAACGCTGAGAACGATCGGCCCGAGGAATAACCCGACCAACCCGTAGGAGAGCGTGCCGCCGATCACGCCGACAAGGATCACCAACGTCGGCGTAGCAAGGCCCCGCGCAACCAGTATCGGCTTCATCACGTTGTCGATGACGAGAAGGGGGATCAGGCAAAGCGTAAGGCCTAGCGCGGGCAGCCAGTTCCATGCGGTCCACGCCCAGATGACGACCGGCAGCAGAGGCAGCGCAGGGCCGATCTGGACAATGCAGAATATCAGGACGGCAAAGGCGATCAGCGCGGGTGCCGGCACGCCGAAAAGGCTCAGGACCAGCGCCGAAAGCAGCATCTGCAGCAGTGCAATGCCGATCACTCCGCGCGCCACGTTGTGAATTGTCGCACCTGCCAGGTTGGACGAAGCCAACGCCCTTGCCGGGCGCGATCCGATGGGCGAAGCCCTTCAAGCCGTCGCCCAATTGCGGACCGGGCTTGAGAAAAAAGCCGCCGAGGATCACCGAGGCGACGAAACCCAGGAGATCGCCACCGACACCGGCGACCTTGCCGAGGACGACGGTTCCGGCCTCGATCAGGGACGACTTCATTTGAAAGAGGGCTCCCCCCAGATTGCTGGATGCCCTGCTCCAGGCGGTAAAGACCCTCTCGCCGATCAGCGGGCATTGCTTCACGCTGCCCGCAGGCATCGGCAGGGTCAGGCCGCAACTCTGTAGCTTTGTGAGGACATGTTGCGCGGCATCAACAAAATTCAGCACGATCGCCTCGAGGGGGCCGATGATGACCAACAGGCCGACAAGAGTCACAAGGAACGCTGCCAGTCGTCCGCGCCCGCCTAGAGACGCCCGGAGCCACGTATAGACCGGGTAGAGCGCCACAGCCAGGATGCCCGCCCAGATCACAAGGACGGCGAATGGAGCGACGAGAGTCAACGACCAGTAGGCGAACAGGCCCACCACGCCCAGCCTTACGAAATCGGTAATTCTTGTCTTTATGGATTCCGAGCCGGCTTTTCGCGTCTCCGGCACGACTTCGCCTGAAGATCGATCGTCGGCCATATGGGCATCCTCCGCCAAGCGCTCCGTTCTTTACACGCCGCACCCGGATCGGAAATGTTTGGAATCGCGATCGGCGTCGATCATAATTCCACCGCCGATCCCGAGAGTGTTTGTGCGGCTACCGTATGTTGATGGCCTTCGGCCCCTTACCCATGCGATCCGGTTCGGTGTCGAACGTAACCTGCTGACCTTCGCGAAGCGATTGCATGCCCGAAGCCTGCAGCGCAGAGATATGGACAAAAACGTCCTTGTCGCCCCCGTCCGGCGTGATAAAACCAAAACCCTTATCTGTATTGAAGAATTTTACAGTGCCTTTATTCGACATAGATATCCCTCATTAGATTGTCGGCGATAAACATGCCGATTTCGAAGTTTCTTAGCAAGCGCAAAAACTCCCTCTGTAGTAATGGTTGCCGCGATTTTATTCACGGCTGAGTATTCGCCTTCATTATTGAATCTCCCCCGAATGATGTCAAAACTACGAGTGATCGCGCCGCACCGCTGAGGGATTGGTCCAGGGAAAAGTGGCAAGACAGAGAGCCGGATGATACGGGACCGTCAAACATCATGAAGTTGCCTAGCGCAGGGATGAGCTCCAGCTAAAGCCAGAGTATCACCGGCGGAAGCCAAACCATCGCAGAGCGCACGACCTGACTGCCTGACCTTCGCTGGTGTCTACCGCTTGGCGGACCTCTACCGCTCAGTCGTATCCCAAGACCTTGAGGGTGGCCGTTTTTGCATTATTGAGGATCTGGTATTGGACAGTAACACCGGTGAGACGCCCTTTGCGCCCTGGAGCGTTCTTGGCAGCCGTTTGACCTCCCGGTTTCAGGACTCCCAGGTCGTTGACAATGTCATCACGACGATTGTCCCAGTGGAGCACAACTTTATCGATCTTCACATCCGCGCCTTCCGCAGCAAGCTTGACCCATTTGACGTCCTTCTTCCATCGATTCCCTTCACTGTTAATGTTGACGCTTGGATCTACGGACTTGATCGTCTGCTGGCCGAGCACGAACCATTCGTCGGCAGCTCCGGAGCTTCCTGCTGGGCCTAAGAGAGATATGGACGCGGCCAAGAAAGGACCCATCACAGCGAGGATCTTAATCGTCATTTCTTTTTCCCTTCGGATTGTCAGAAGATACTCCCCCGCGCCCAAGTCAGAGGTATGGCGAAAGGTTAAACTGTCAAGGCGCAACCTCGGGTCGCATAGGTAGAGCCGAGTTCCGAAGCCCCCGCCCTACCCCGACGACGTTGGTTATTTCGGGAGCGACGTTGTCGGCCGGCCATTGAAGGCTCGGGATGATGCCAGAGAAAAGAGGACGTCACCCCCAAAACCCAATCAAAACGCCACGAGTGCCAGGCTTGGACAGAGACAGGAGATCACCGCGATCTCGCTTAGAGCCTCCCGCGTAGGCACCTTCAGATCCTGCCATCATCCTCTACATCTCAGGCTCCGAGGGCGTTCCGAAAGGCGTCGTGCGGACAGACCATCCAGATTACATGGCCTGGCAAATCGTCATCGGCTCCGCCTGACCTGACCGTGCCACCTCGCCGCATCCCCGCACTTTACGCATGATCCGGTGCTAGTGAGCGCACATATGGTAACTGCGCTGCAGTCCATTGCGTCGCGTTTCACCGATCCTTTCGACCCTGTGGTGGTTTCGGTCACCTTCATGACCGCCGGAAAGCCCGCAGCGGGTCTGGATTGTGGCCGATCGCCAAATTATCGGTATCGACAATGACAACATCCGCCTTGGCGCCGGCCGAAAGCCTGCCGAGATCGGGCCGGTCGAGCGCCTTGGCGCCGGCCAGATTGCTCGCGGCGAACACCGTTTCAGCCGGCGCCGCTAGATAATTCTTTTCGGCGACCTTGCAGCCGATCGAGGCCATCCGCATTTCGGTGAACATTTCCAATGGCCACATGTCGGTGCCGAGCGTCATGTTGATGCCGGCTCACGGTAGCGGTCGAAGCTCTCCATGATCACGCCGCGCCGCGCGTATCCGGATGGAGAATGCGACACCGACACCCTGGGGCGCCAAGAATGCCGATATCGTCGACCAGAGGATAGTTGATCAGGCTGTTCGAGCCTATATAGATGCAGTGCGCAAGGATCGTGTTGGCGCTCAATACGCCCTCCTCGGCTAACAATTGCACGGGCGACTTTCCGGTGCGGACCATGTCCTCGAAATATTCGCGGTGTTGCTCGAGGAAATGCATGGTGAACACCGCCTGCTTCTCGTCCGCTAGCTTCTTGGCGGCTTTGCGCAGACCACGCGTCGAGGCGTAGTATTCGTCGACCGTCACGATACCCCTGATAAGGCCGCCATTGGCTCCCTCGTGGACATCGAAGAAACGCGCTGGCCGACAAAGCCGTGTCCAGCCGCATGCCAAGCCGACAATCCCGCGCGCAGGCGCAACAAAGAGGTCTGTGCGCATCCATCCCGGCGCTTCCCGACGGCGGCAGCGCCATCGCCGACACCAGCCGAAATCCAAAATCCCCATAGCCATCGCCTGTCGACCGCGGGTTCCTTCCTCGGGGACTTTCGTACGCCTGCCGGCGCCCGAAACTCTTCACGGGAGCGGACTGGCGGCTTCAAGGTGCAAATAGTCTGAAGCGGACGTTGGAGGCATGCCAATCCGCACGAAGCGGTTCTCGTGGCGCAGATTGGCGAAAGAAGCGTGGCTTAGTCGAAGAAGCCCGCATCCTCTTCCTTGAGATATTTCTTGGCTGATTGGGCGTCGATATCGAGGCCCAGCCCCGGTGCTTCCAGTAGGTCCACCATACTGTCCTTCACGATCTGCGGCGGCAAGCCGATTACTAGATCCTCCCACCAGGTATCGGAGGCACTCGGATATTCGAACGCGATGTAATTTGCAGGCAAGGTGGCGCAGACATTGATCAGCGCGCCGAGGCCGAGCAGACCATTTGCCGTTCCGTGCGGCGCCATCAGGATCGAGTGCATGTAGGCGTGCTCGGCGACCCATTTGAGCTCGGCGATGCCGCCAATATCCGCTGGATCCGGGCCGATGACGCGCACCGCCTGCGTTTCGATTAGCTCCTTGAAATTGTGCCTCAGGTAGATTTGCTCGCCGGTATGGATCGGCGTCGAGGTGGAGGTCGTCAGGTCGCGATAGGCCTGCGGATTGACCCACGGCACATAGTCGCCGGTCAGCATGTCCTCGAGCCACATCAGATTGTACTTCTCGACCGCGCGAGCGAACTTGATCGCATCGGGCAGCATCCAGCCCGGGCCGCAGTCGAGTGCCAGGCTGACTTTGTCGCCCAGCACTTCCTTCATCGCGATCACGCAGTCGAGCATGTGATTGAAACCGCGCTCGCTGATCACGCCCTGATCCATGGCGCCGTGATAGCCGGCCTTATTCTGCGTCACGCCGTAATGGAAGCCCTCGATGCTGTCCTTCATATTGGAGTGGAACGAGATTCCTTGCTTGACCATGAAGAAGTTCTGCGGCTGCTCCATCATCCATTTGACGTCGGCGGCGTAGTCCTCCGGCCGATCGCCCGTGCGCTTCCGACGGATCGAGCCGTTGTAGACGCGCACCTTGTCGCGAACCTTGCCGCCGAGCAGCTTGTAGGCTGGCACGCCCGCGGCCTTTCCGGCGATATCCCAGAGCGCGTGCTCGATCGCGCTGACCGCGGCGCCATAGGGCTTGAACGAGCCGCGTTGGCGGATCTTCAGCATCACCCGCTCGACGTCGGTCGGATCCTCGCCGAGGAGTGCGTCGCGGAAGTGCAGCACCCAAGGCTTGAGGTAACTCTTGGTGAACTCCACCTCGCCAAGGCCATAGATGCCCTCGTCGGTGACGACGCGAACGATGGGATGTTTGCCGATAACGGCGCAGCGCAGGTCGGTGATCTTCATGCGGGGGTCCTTCGCGTCAGCTCCAGGTGCGATCCCAGGAGTATTCGTCGTCCCATCGGTCGGTCGGCTGCCAGATGCCGGTCACGCCGGGCTGCAAGTGCTCGGCGATCACTTCGTCGACGATGTCGTCGATGCCGAGGCCGGGCTTGTCCGGAACCTCGATGAATCCGTCCTTGACCAGCGGCTTGGGCAGGCCGGTGACGATATCGTCCCACCAGGGGACGTCGACTGAGTGATACTCGAGCGCCATGAAGTTCTCGGTGGCGACCGCGACGTGCGCGGCCGCCATCGCGGCAATCGGGCTCTCGGCCATGTGGATCGCCATGGCGACGCCGTGGTCCTGGGCCATGTCGCCGATCTTCTTGGTCTCGAGGATGCCACCGCTGGTGAGGAGGTCGGGGTGGATGACCGAGACGCCGCCGCCCGCCATCAGGGGCTCGAACCCCTCCCGCAGGTAGATGTCCTCGCCCGTGCAGATCGGGACGGTTGTCGCCCCCTGCAGCTGCCGGTACTGGTCGGTGTACTGCCAGGGGATCACGTCCTCCAGCCAGGCAGGGACGTATTTCTCGATCCGCTTCGCGAGCCGGATGCCGTTCTGCAGCGAGATATGCCCGACGTGGTCGATGGCGAGCGGAATCTCCATGCCGATCACTTCGCGGACCTCGGCGATATACTGCTCCAAGAGGTCGAGGCCCTTGTCCGAGAAGTGAAGGCCGGTGAAGGGGTGTCGGACGTTGTGCAGGTCGTAGACGGCGTTGCGCGCGCGCCGGTCCTCCATCGCCTTAACCCGACCGCGGCCCGGATGGACGCGGTAGCCCTCGAGCGAGCCGGCGGGAGCAACCACCGAGCCTGGGACATCCGCAATCTGCATCAACCCGAGGTCCATCTTCAGGAAGGTGAAGCCAAGCTCCATCCGCTCCTTGAGCCGCCGGCCGGTCTCGGTGCCGCTCGGCACGGTCGCGTCCGTATCGCAATAGATGCGCACCTTCTCGCGGAAGCGGCCACCTAGCATCTGGTAGATTGGGACTCCATAGGCCTTGCCGGCTAGATCCCAGAGCGCGATTTCGACCGCCGATACGCCGCCGCCCTGCCGCCCATGGCCGCCGAACTGCTTGATGCGGCGGAACAGGCGGTCGACATCGCATGGATTTTCGCCCAGCAGCCGGCTCTTCAGCATCAGCGCGTAGGTGGCGCTACCACCGTCGCGCACCTCGCCAAATCCGACTATGCCCTGATTGGTGTAGATCTTGAGCAGCGCCGAGGTGAACGGCGCGCCGACGATTTCGGCCACCCGCATGTCGGTGATGCGGAGGTCGGACGGCCTGGAATTCGTGTTGATGCGATTGAGAGCCTCGCCGGCTCCGCGCGTCTCTGGCATGGCTTGTCCTCGTTCTGGTCGGTGGGGTTTGTCGCCCGTGCGCAGGGACCGCAGAGAGCGCTGCTAGCCCAACTCGATCTCGTGGGCCTGCAGGTAGTCGCGATTCATCTCAACGCCGAGCCCAGGCTTCGATGTCAGTTTGAGGCTGCCGTTCGAAACGTCGAGCGGGCGGTCGATGAGGTGATCGTATTTGGAAAGGTCCCACTCCGAAGTTTCGAGCTTGTAGAAGTTTGGAACGGTCATCATCACTTGCGCACCCGCGACCACGTTGATTGGACCTGCGGCGTCATGTGGCGAGACCGGGATGTAGTAGGCTTCGCACAGGGCGGAAATCTTCTTGAGCTCGGTGATGCCACCGGTCCAGGTGACGTCCGGCATAATGTAGTCGGCGAGCTTGTTTTCGAGCACCGGCACGAAATCCCACTTCGTGTGGCCGCGCTCGCCCCACGAGATTGGGGCACTGACCTTTTCACGGACCTGCTTGAGGGCGTTTAGACTCTCGGGCGGACAGGGCTCCTCAAACCAGTCGATCTGACCGGCTTCCTCGAGGCTACGACAGAGGCGAATGGCGGTGGGAACGTCGAAGCGGCCATGCGCATCGATGAGGATGTCGACATCAGAGCCCGCCGTTTCGCGGATCAGAGCTGTGAGCTCGGCGGCTTCGCGCTCGTCCTTACGGGTCATGCTGCCATCGAGGTAGCCGTCCCGCTGTTCGCGGGACTGTCCTTTGGCGGTGCGGCCCTGGTAGGGGAAAGGATCGAACTTGAGCGCAGTGTGGCCGGACTCGACAATGTCTCGAATTTCTCGGACCACAGCCTCATTGCTGGTAAATTTGGCCTGGTTGGGATGGGTGTAGAGCGCAATTTCATCGCGTACCGCTCCACCCAAGAGCTCGTAAATCGGCTTACCCAAAACTTTGCCTCGGATGTCCCAGAGGGCTATGTCGATGGCGCTCACGCATTCGACTGCGGCGCCGCGACTGCCCATGTATGTGAAGCTGCGGAATATCTTGTGCCACAGATACTCAATACGCGCCGGGTCCTCGCCTGTCACAGCGGCACCGATCTGCCGAAGGATCGTGCAGAGGGCGCGATTGGCGAGCCTTGTCGTGGTGGTGATCTCTCCCCAGCCGCTCACCCCCTCATCGGTCGTCACTTCGACGAACAGATACTCTCCCCAATAAGAAGCATCGGACTTGATCAGCCACGGCCGAACACTGGTGATTTTCATCTCAACTGCCTTTATCTGAAGTGGTTGGGATAGCGATGTTCCAGGCCATGTATTCTATCCTGCGCGAGCGGCGTTCCGCGCACGCATGTGTTCGAGGATGTGCCGGCCGGAGCCCTCGACATGATGCGCAATGAGTTCGGCTGCCTCGTTCGCATTTCCCGCTTTTACATGTGCGATGAGCTCGCGATGCTCGCTAAGGATTGCGGCACGCCGGGCGAGCGTGAAGTTGAAACGCCGACTCACGGCTCGAAGCACTTCGCGATGCTTCCACCAAAGCTCGGCGGCATGGCGGTTGTAGTGCCTTTGGTACATCACGGTGTGAAAGGCGGTGTCCAGCTCGCTGTGCCTGAACGTGTCGGCGAAGTCGTTCTCTTCAATCAGGTCTTGGATGCGTTCGAGTTCAGCTATATCCTCGGCGGTGGCCATATTCACGAACCATCGCGTCAGTGCCGGCTCGATCAAGACTCCTATCTCGTAGATATCCCGAACAAAATCCTGGTCTATGGGCCGGACGCGCGCTCCGCGGTTGGGAACTAAGGTGACAAAGCCCTCCCCGCGCAATAGTTGCAGAGCCTCGCGCACGGGGTTGGTCGAGGTTCCGTGGCGCCGGGCGAGATCGGTGACGACAAGCCGTTCGTTGGCAGCGAGCCGCCCTTCGATGATGTCTTCCCTGATAAGTTGATAAAGCGAGGCGCCCTCACTGGAGGCCCCGATAGCGTCGATCCCTCGGGGTGGCTGTGCTTTAAAATCGCTTGTATCGGCCAAGACTGTCCCCAATCAATACACATACTGCCCAAATATCACGCAAAGCTTCTGTAAACAATGTACGATTTCTCTGGTTGACAGGCAATCGTCGATCTGAAAACGTATGATTAGCTAAAAACGATACATTGGCCACAAACGACTTGCGGCCGACGTACGACGATCGCTCGCTTTGAGGCAGAGCGGCATGGGAGAGAACCTGGAGGATACCTATGACGAGGATTTCACTCGGAGGTGCCGTCCTGCGCGGCGCTGTCTCCGCTGCTTTGATGGTATCGTTGATGTCCGCGTCTGCGCTGGGTGCGCCGGTCGACTTGAGCAAGTGGTCGCCGCAATATGTGCGCTCCATTGCCGGCACACAGGATTTTGACACGGCGGCCGATTGCGCCAAAGTCACCCCGCTCGACTACAAGGGGCGACTGACTTTCTGGTATCAGGGCGTGTTCGAGGGAGACCCCGACCTCCTGCGCCAGTATTACAAGGAGTTCTTCGAGAACTTCCGCAAGACCTACCCAAACATCCAGCTTGAGGAACAAGCCCTCACCTATAACGACCTGCTGGACAAGTTCCGGACCGCGCTCCTTGGCAATGCAGCGCCCATGGCGGTCCGCCTGCAAATCCTGGGGGGCACCGAGTTCGCGTCAAAGGGCTATTTGCAGCCGCTCAAGCCCGAGGATGTAGGGTATTCGACCGAGGATTTCTGGCCCGGCGCAATGAAGGCCGTGACCTGGGAGGGAGTAACCTACGGCGTTCCAACCAACAATGAGACGATGGCGTTCATATGGAACGCCGACATCTTCAAGCGTGCAGGCCTCGATCCGGAGAAGGCGCCGGCAACCTGGGACGACGTCGTCAAGTATTCCAAGCAGATCCACGACAAGCTCGGCATTGCCGGTTACGGCCTCGTGGCTCGCAAGAATGCCGGCAATACGCCGTACCGCTTCATGCCGCAGCTGTGGGCCTATGGCGGCGGCGTCTTCGACGAAGCTACCGCCAACCCGACCTATGAGAAGGTCGAGCTCAATAGCCCGCAGAGCAAGGCGGCGTTGCAAGCCTCCTACGATATGTACGTTCGCGACAAGTCGGTTCCGGTTTCGGCGCTCACCAACCAGCAGGCCGACAACCAGCCCCTCTTCCTCGCTGGCCAGCTCGGCATGATGATCTCGCACCCGTCCGACTACAACGTCATGCTCGACCTGCAGAAAAAGGCGACGGACACCGACAAGGACAAGGCACAGACCGTAATCGACAACATGCGCTACGGCCTGATTCCGACTGGCCCCGACGGCAAGCGTGCCGTCGTGTTTGGCGGCTCCAACATTCACATCCTGAAGCCCGAGTATGTCGAGGGCGGCAAGGTAGACGAGCCGGCTGCAAAGGCTATCACCTGCATGTGGTCGAGCCCCGAATGGTCGCTGAAGATGGCCTACGCCGGCTCGAACCCGGGAAACCTCAATGGCTTCAAGACCAAATGGATGAAAGAACGTCTGGACAACATCAAGTTCCTTGATGTTACGACCTCCATGCTGCCATACGGCATCCCGTTCCCGGCGCTGCCGCAGTCCCCCGAAATCATGAACATCATCGTCCCGGACATGCTGCAGAATGCCCTGACCGGAGCCATGACGGTTGACCAAGCAGCGGACGACGCAGCCAAGAAGGTAAAAGACCTGAAGGACGGCGGACTCTAGTCCAAGCTGACGATCTGACCGGCTGCGCCTTGATTGCAGCCGGTTTGTTCCGAAGAATAAGGGCACCGCACAGTGACGATCTTGACTGGCAAGGCCGAGGCTCGAAGACTGCAACTCGATATGTCGGGCGTGCTGCGCAAGATTTGGGAGCATCGTGCCGACTACGCTTACGTGCTTCCCGCGATCGTCGTGATGCTCATCGTCATCGCCTATCCGATCTACTACACGATCGAGCTGTCGTTCTTCAACACGCCGCCTGGCCTGCAACTGCGGGACAAGATCTTCGTCGGCTTCGACAACTACACGGCCATCCTCACCAGCCCGGTGTTCTGGCAGGTCACCTTGAACACCCTGATCTGGACTCTGGGATCCACCTTCATCTCCTTTGTCCTGGGGTTTGCCGCAGCACTGGCTCTGCATCGCGACTTTGCCGGCCGCGGTGTTTTGCGCGCCATCCTGATCATTCCCTGGGTCATCAGCGCGGTCGCCGCCTCCTACATCTGGAAGTGGATCTACCATTCGGACTTTGGGATCATCGGAGCTGTGCTGGTCGGCCTCGGATTAGCCGACCGGCCGCCGAATTTCATCGACAGCGTCAGCACAGTGCTGCCCTCGCTGATCGTCGTCAATATCTGGCGAGAGTTTCCGTTTGCTATGATCATGATGATGGCTGGCCTGCAGACGGTTCCCGATCAACTGATGCGCGCTGCAAAAGTCGACGGAGCCAATGCGTGGCAGCGGTTCTGGCACGTCACCTTTCCGCACTTGAGAAACGTCTCGACGGTGACGATCCTTCTGCTGGCAGTGGCCAACTTCAATTCTTTCATCATACCCTGGATCATGACCGGCGGCGGGCCGTCGAACGCATCGCATATCTGGATCACCCACATTTATGAACTCGCCTTCGGGCGCCAGCGCTGGGGGGTGGCATCGGCCTATTCGGTGTTGCTGTTCCTCATCCTGATGTCGCTCGGCTACTTCTACGTCCGAGCGCTGAGCGGTAACGAGCAGAAGGACGGGAGCGAATGAGCGTTGCCGAGACTGCTCATCGAAGCCAGGCGCGTCGTCGTATGCGCATCGATGCATGGCGGTGGGGCGGACGAATCTTCCTTGTGTTTATGCTGCTTTACACCGCATTACCGATGATCTGGATGCTGATTACCTCGATCAAGTCCGGCTTCGCGGCAATGCAATTCCCGCCGCAATGGTGGCCGGACCAACCCACCCTCGCCAGCTACCAGAAGCTGCTCGATCCGCAAAACAGCGTCGGTCAGGACTTCCTGCGCTTCTTCTGGAACAGCCTTTTCGTCTCCACCACCACGACCATCCTTTCGGTGATCGTGGCAGTTCCTGCGGCCTACGCGTTTTCGCGCTTCACCTTCCCGGGCCGGAACTTTCTGTTCTTCGCCGTCTTGCTTCGCAACATGTTCCCGGCTGTGATCTTTCTGGTGCCGCTCTTCATCCTGATGCGCGCGATCGGGCTGGTGAACACGCATGGGTCGCTCATCCTCACCTACCTCACATTCGGCCTGCCGCTGGCAATCTGGCTCCTCAAGGGTTTCTTCGACAACATCCCGGTGCAACTCGAGCAGGCGGCGCGCATCGACGGGGCAACGCGGTTCCAGGCCTTTATCCTGATCGTGATGCCGCTCTCGGCGCCGGGAATAATCGCCACGGCGATCTATTCCTTCATCGGCGCGTGGAACGAGTACATCTACGCCTACACTTTCCTCTCCAAGAACGAGCAGTTGACGCTGCCGGTCGGCATCCAGCGCTTCTTCTCGGAGAATACAACGGACTTTCCAGGCCTGATGGCGGCCAGCTTCATGATGAGCGTGCCCGTCGTGGTCCTGTTCCTCGTCCTGCAACGATACTTCGTACGCGCCCTTACGGAAGGCGCAGTCAAGCACTAGGGGAGTTGCCGGTGGCCCACGTGGTCCTCAAAGATCTGGTCAAGACCTATGGCAGCTTCAAAGCTGTCACCAATGTTTCGCTGACGGTCAACGATGGCGAATTCGTTGCGCTCGTCGGCCCTTCAGGCTGCGGCAAGACAACCACGCTCAATCTTGTGGCGGGGCTCATCCCCATCACATCTGGCGACATCGTCATCGGTGACCGGGTGGTCAACGACCTCGACCCCAAGGACCGGGACATCGCGATGGTGTTCCAGAACTACGCGCTCTATCCGCAGAAATCGGTCTACAAAAATCTTGCGTTCCCGCTGCAGATGCGCAAACTGCCAAGGGACGAGATCGACAAGAAGGTCAGGGAAGCAGCGAGCGTGCTCGACATGACGGAGCTGCTCGAGCGCAAGCCACGCGAACTTTCGGGCGGGCAACAGCAGCGCGTGGCGCTGGGGCGTGCCCTCGTTCGCGATCCGGCGGTATTCCTTATGGATGAACCACTCTCCAACCTCGACGCAAAGCTGCGCGTGCAGATGCGGTCGGAGATCAAGCGTTTCCACCAGGACCTCAAGGCGACGATTATCTACGTGACGCACGACCAGCTCGAAGCGGTAACCATGGCCGACAGGATGGCGGTGATGAACGGCGGCTACCTGCAGCAATACGATTCACCGGCGCAGGTCTTTGCCCATCCGGTGAACATGTTCGTCGCCAGCTTCGTCGGCAGCCCGGCGATGAGCCTTGTTCCGCTGGAGGCATCAACGGCAAGCGGGACCACTGTGTTGACCAGCGCAGAGGGCTGGCGCCTGGAGCTCTCGCCAAGCAACGCCCAGAAGGTCGCGAGGGCAACAACCAAGAAAGTCGTGCTCGGCGCACGGCACTCGACGATCAAGCTGCACAAAAGTGCGATGCCGGGATGCGTCCCTGCCAAGGCGTACACGGTGGAGCCGACCGGAGACGTCACCTTCGTTCAGGCTTTTCTGTCCGGCGCCATCGTCAACGTCAGCGTGCCGCCGACCATTGCCGTCGCGCCCGACGAGCCGATTTGGCTCGAGTTCGACCAGGAGCGGATGCATCTGTTCGACGGCGAAACAGAAATGGCCCTCAGGGCCAACTGAGACAGAGCTGATACGTGTGGAACGAGGGCGTTGATGACTACGAAGCTTAAAATCACCGCTATCAAGCCCTATCCAGTATGGGTCGGAACACGCAACCAGATGCTCGTCAAGGTCGAGACCGACAACGGCATCTTCGGATGGGGCGAGAGCGGCCTGAGCGGTCGCGAGAAGGCCGTGGTCGGCGCGATCGAGCATTATCGCGAGTTTCTCATCGGCCGCGACCCGATGCAGATTGGTCGGATCTGGCAAGAAGTTTATCGCAGCCAATACTTCGAAGGCGGGCGCGTTCTGCAGGCGGCGATTTCCGCTATCGACATTGCCCTTCACGACATCAAGGGCAAGGCGCTGGGGGTGCCGGCCTACGAGCTGCTGGGCGGCAAGCAGCGCGACCGGATTCCTACCTTCGCCTCGACCGGTGACGAGGCCGAGGGCGACGTTGCCATCGAACGAGCCCGCGAACTACGTGCACAGGGGTGGCAGGCGATCCGCTTCTTCCCTATCGGGCAAAATAGCAAGGACATTTTTGAGCCGCGCGAGTCGATCGGCGCTACCGCAAGTATGCTAAACAAGGCGCGCGAGGCGCTTGGCGACGACGTCGTCCTCGGCATCGACTATCACCATCGGCTGTCGGTGGCAGAGGCGGCGAGCTTCTGCAACAAACTTGGCCGTGGCGCGATTGATTTCCTCGAGGAGCCGATACGAGACGAGACACCGGAGGCTTACGAATCCCTGCGCACGATGACCGACATCCCGTTCGCCATCGGCGAGGAATTTGCCAGCAAGTGGCAGTTCCTGCCCTACATCGAGCGCGGCATCCATCAGTTCAACCGGCTCGATGTTTGCAATGTTGGCGGGCTCACTGAAGCGATGAAGGTCGCTGGCTGGAGCGAGGCCCACTATGTGGACCTGATGCCGCACAATCCCCTTGGCCCAATCTGCACGGCCGCGACAATCCATCTCGCCGCAGCGGTGCCGAATTTCGCTTGGCTCGAGACCAGAGCACCCGAAACAAGGCTGGGTTTCGATAATTCCGACTTCTTCCCCGTGCAACCACGGCTTGACGGCACCGACTATCCGGTCAGCGATCTGCCGGGGCTCGGCGTTGAGGTTAACGAAGAGGCGGTCAAGGCGGAGAGCTTTCGTTTCTGGGAGGCGCCTCACCTGAAGCGCCGCGACGGCTCTGTTACGAACTGGTAGTTTCATCCACCGGAGTCTACAATGACGCATACTCTCGACATAACGCGGCCGCCCAAAGACCTCCTCGACGCACTGAAGGAAATCGGCGCCGCGACGGTTGCCGGCACGCTTGGCCACATGGGCTTCCGCAATCCGCACATGGTCGGTCCCGTGCCGCAGAACCGCGGGAAGTCGATCGTCGGGCCGGCGCTGACGCTCCAGTTCATGCCGCAGCGGCCGGACCTCTTCACCGAGGGAGAATATGCCGATCCGGAGACGCAGTTGCACCGGCACGTCCTCTATCACGCGCAAGAGGGCGATGTAGTGGTGGTCGACGCGCGGGGCGACATGAGCTCGGGCGTCTTCGGCGATATGATGTCGACGTATTTCAAAGGCAGAGGCGGCGCTGGCATCGTAATCGACGGGTGCATGCGCGACCGGCCCAATGTCGAGAAGCTAGATCTCCCCCTATGGCTGCGCGGCTGGACGCCCAACTACCATGTGCAAACCAGCATCTATCCCAATGCCGTCAACGTTCCGATTGCCTGCGGCGGTGTCACGGTAATCCCCGGCGACATCATCGTCGCCGACGATGACGGGGTTGTGGTGGTTCCAGTCGCAATGGCCCCGAAGGTAATCGAAGACGCGAAGAAGCATCACGATTGGGAAGAGTTCTCGCGGGAGAAGCTTATGCAAGGCGCGCCGTTGCAACGCTATTATCCGTTGCATGACGATGCCCGCGGGGAATACGAGGAGTGGCGCAAAACAAAGCGCCTGGAGAACCGAAGTTAACGCATGGATTATTCGTCGTCGGGCGGCAGACATACCAACGGCCGTTTTATGCAACGGAAAGGCTGGGTGGAGCACAACGGCGACCTCAGTATGGTCGTCGGGAGTGTCTGCTTTGAGGTCTTAGCAAAACCGACTACGACAGCCGATATGGAGGCACAAAGCGGCCGAAGTCGCCTCTCGGTCCATTCGGACATCGAACAAATGAAACGGGCGGTGACGGCAGCGCGCGCGGTCACTATCGACAGACAGATGGTCGCGGCATCGTCGTCCTGCGGCCGGGGATGAGTGTAAAGGCTTCGAAGCGCGGCCGGCGTCAAACGCATCGAGGAATTGCGCTCCGTGAGCGTCACCTGATCGACATTGAATTCGTCACCGACGAATGCCTGAAATCGTTCGGGGAGCCAAGCTCGCGAACCAGTGGTCATCTGCTGCAGGCGCTGTTGCTACGCTTGCCAAGATGCATGGATCGGTCGCGGTCAAGGCTGAGGTTTCGGTGACGCATCGCCTCGCACCGCTGCCGACCAAGCTGGTCGAGCTGACCGAAGACGAATGGTTGAAACAGTTCTCGAACGGCCCGAAACGTATAAGGGGCAGCTGATTGGCAGGGTCGGGGTAGCGTAACCGGTGCTGGCTTCTTTTGGCCAATAATTAAAGTAAAATGGCGTGTCACGTTATCACGAGCTGCGATGCATGGGCGGCGCAAATAGTTGACAAGAGAGGGCGTCAGTTGAGCGAAGCCGAAGAATTGTGGGAATGGCGTCAGAAGATCGCCAACCTTTACTGCGAGGTCCGTTCCTGTCTGGACATCGCTGCCGCATGGCGGCTTTGGTGCGACACCCGCGCCATGCTATTTCGCACTCATCCTCAGTCACCCATTGAGCCGGCGGATCGCGAGGCATTCGCAGGTCCGGCGATATTTCCTTATGATCCTGCGCTCCGCCTGACAGTACAGCTGGCTCCGACGGAGCAGGAATCGATAACCGTTCCAACAGGAGCAGACGGGGATGTCTCGATGCATGCATTCGCCCGCACCGAGGGGCTGAAGGCCAGTTTAGGTGCCGAATTGACTCTCTACTGGATTGAGGGTTACGGCGGTGGCGTGTTCCTGCCGTTCACTGACGCCACCTCAGGGACTGAGACATATGGCGGTGGCCGGTATCTCCTCGACACAATCAAGGGGGCGGATCTGGGCGCTGTCCGCCCAGACGGTACGTTGCTGCTCGACTTCAACTTCGCCTACTTTCCCTCGTGCGCCTATTCTTCTCGCTATGTCTGCCCCTTGGCGCCTCCCGGCAATCGACTAAAAGGTGCGCTACGAGTCGGAGAGCGAATCCCAGTCGCGAAATAGTTAGGCGTCCGCTCTAGACGCGTCGCGCGTGATCATCGCCGTCGAGGCCCGCCTGCGGCGGCTGTCAAAGATATTCACGAGCTGGATCGGTTGTATTTAACGGAACACACAGTGGGCTACGGCACTCGAAAAATTGATAATTAATGCGACCAATGAAATTCACGAGTATAGTACTTATGGGCGAGCACAGGCAGGGCGTTCAGTGGCGAAGTTATCCGGTTATAGCGGCTGCTGTGGGTGGATGGCGGAGATTGAGAACTCTAGCATTGACAAGGCAAACGGAGGGCACGGTGGTGGCGCGATCGAGCCCGGCCGAAACAAATCATCCTACTATCTGAGCGCTGCTCATAATAATATTAAATCCAGATGTTATAACAAGAAGCATCCTGCCTATAGGAGATATGGTGGCGCCGGTGTTGAGCTGTGGAAACAGTGGCACGAAATTGAAAGATTTCACAACGATGTGCTCGCGGAGATTGGAGAGCGCCCTCCGCCGCACCCGACGGAAGGCAAATACACTCTAAGCCGGATTGACCCAGAGGGAAGCTATTGCCCAGGTAATATCCGATGGGCGACGCAGCGGGAACAAGCTAACAATCAACGCATCAATGTCTGGGTCGAGCATGAAGGGCTGCGAATGACGAAGTCGCAATGGGGTCGTGCGCTTGGTCTCCGGGCTGATGCGATCGGTACTCGAGCATCCTACCGGCATTGCTCGGATCTAAACGCTCTCCTTTATATCATCCAGAGGGACAAGATCACCTTCGTTTCCACACAGCCTGGATACATACAGATTTACAAGGCGGGGGTGGCGGTCGGCGGGCCGCATACGGTGTACAGGAATGCATGATGGGCAATCAGACTCGGCATTTAGTAAAATGCCGGCCCTGGACATGGGGCGCTTCCGACCGGCGCGACTTGTCTTCGCGCAGATTGACAAAATCGGATTTGCATTCACCAATACGGGGATACGCACTGTTGCCGAGGTCCGCTATTGGGCTGGAAGGTATTGTCGGACACCCGGAAAGTACGAAATCTATTTCTGCACCAGGCAACGTGACGGCTATTTCTCCATGGCGAGCTCGCACGGTGAACGGGCTGCGCGGTCCGGGGTCGCGAAACCGCACTTCCCACGACCACCCCGGCCGTGAGGGCTGCGGCCGGATACCACCAGCCCTCTGCAGGCACCTGGCGTGCTTGGTTTCAAAGTTTCGTCATTGGCGGGCACTCCAGCGCTACCGATGAGAAATCAGGCAACCTGTCCTTTCTCAACGCGAATCTCTCGACGGTGCTCGCGACGATCAACTTTCACAATCTCGGGATCTTCGGGCTGGAGAATGCGCCAGCGGACCCAAGTCGCGTTGTCGCGGATCTCTATTGTGAGCGGATGGAGTTGGCAATCCCACCCGGCTAGTCGCGACTGGGCCGGCAGGGCGGTGCGCCGGCGACAGGAGCGCTCTCGCTTTCGCCGGCATTTGTTCACTGCCCGAGGAATAAATCCCATTCCTTGGCCTGCCGTGGCAAGGCGGCGCGAATTTACTGCGTCGGAATCATGCGACAGACGGGGCGAGCTGCTCAGCGGGTGCTGGGGCGGTCACAACACAACGCCGCGGGCAGATCGCGCCGGGTAGGCTTTGCGGTTTCTTTGCCGGAATGTTTGCCCAGACTCCTTTCGCTTTTGCTAAAGCGGTCTTTGACGGTTAGCTCTCAGGCAATCCGGCTTTGCGCAAGCCCTCAATGATCCGTTGATATTGCTTCAGAAACACCGGATTGTTCGAGAATCCCGCATGCGCCCATCGATCGACTGTGTAATTCGGCATCAGCTTGAGAAGCTTGCCGACTGCTGCTTGCGCTTCTTCCTTCCGCCCCGTCCAGGCATACGCAGACGCCAAGTCCACGTAGGAAATCCAAAAGGGACTGATCTCAACGGAACGACGACACCATTCGATGGCCGCATTGTCCTGACCCAAGTGGCTGTAAGCATGGCAAATATTGAAGTACCAGACGTTTAGCAGCGGATCACGCGGGCTCAGGCGAATGGCTGTTTCCAGCGGCACAAATGCCTCCTGCGCCCGGCCGTCGCGGATTTCTGCGTTCCCGAGTGAGGCAAAGGCCGGCGCGAGGCTGGGATTGATCAAAATCGCTGCGCTAAATTCGCTGATCGCCGAGGCGAACTCTTTGCCTCCTGCTCTGAGGATTTCTCCCTTCACAAAATGAGCCATCGCGTCTTCGGGATATGCCGACAGAACCCTGTTCACGCCTTCAGTAGCTCGTGCCAGCGCCTCTTCCGGTGCAGCACTCCAGCGGTAGTTTACCTCGGTGGCCAATGTCTGTGAGAGGCCGACAAGCGCCTTGGGCAGACCAGCGTCGATATGAAGTGCCTGTTCAAACAAGCTACGGGACTGCTCCAATTGTTCGCGGGAATAGGGTTGATTGAGCACCGACCATGCACGCATTGTGAGATCGACGGCGTCGGGATTGTTCGGCCGTTCTGCCTGCGCGCGGCGGCTTTCCTCGTTGGTAAGCTCTAGGTCTAGTCGGCGCGCCAAGCGCCCAGTGATTTCGTCCTCCAACTGGATTGATTTCGTCCAATCACCGTCGAAGCGGTCCGACCACACGGTGGTTTCGGTTTCTGTATCAGTCAACTGGGCGTTAATACGGATCTGGTTCCCCGTTCGACGCAGACTGCCATCCAAAATATAGCGTACGTTCAGTTCGCTGCCGATCTGCTTGGCTTTCAAATTCTTCCCAGCGTAACTGCGTGCCGTATTGGGCGCTATGACAAAGCTATCCTCGATGCGCGACAAATCGGTGGTCAGATCGTTGGTGACGGCGTCGGCGAAATAATCCTGCTCAGGATCGTTGCTCAAGTTGCTAAACGGCAGCACCACGATCGACAACCGGTGCATAGGCTGCCGGGTTCGCGTATGGAGGTACCCGTAGGTAGCGCCGCCAGCGGCGAGGAGGAGAAAAATCGCCCCCGCTGCAATCAGTCTTGTGCGTTGTCCGCCCATTCGCAAAAACCGCCAAGCGACATTTTGTTTCTGGGCAGGCGCGCCGGCCACCCAGCGGTAAACCCCAATGGGTTCAGTGATATTCTTGACTCGTTGGACGCCAAGCGGGTCGAATCGCTGCTCTAGCTTGTTTCTCACGTGGTTGACGACGGTCCGGGAAACCGCAATGCCACCTGGCTCGGCAAGCTCTTGTAGCCTCGCCGCAATATTAACGCCATCGCCGTGCCGATCCTCGCCTTCGACAATCACGTCACCGAGATTGATGCCAATGCGCACGTCAATACGACGATCCTTAGCGAAACCTGAGTTTCGCTCGCCCATTGCGCCCTGCAGAGCGACTGCGCACTCGACTGCATCGACGACGCTGGCGAACTCGGCCAGCAAGGCGTCGCCCACCAGTTTGAAAATCCGACCCTGGTGTTTGGCGATCTCCGGCTCGAAAAGTTCTTTGCGATAGATGGCCCAACGCTCGAACGTCCCCACCTCATCCTTCTCCATGAGGCGGCTATAGCCGACTACATCGGCCACAAGAATAGCGGCTAGTCGGCGTTCCATTGCAGGCTGTCCTAACAGCTACGACGCGGCCTGAAATTGTAGGTCTAATCTTAAGCAATGACGAGTCCGCTCGGGTCAATCTCGTCGATTTCTGCTGTCTGCGACATTGGTGATTCCGAACAGGCATTCAGGGGCGTTTATAAGTTCACGCCCTATTCATTCTGCGGCTGCCGACTCCACCCCCCACTAGGTTTCGACTGCCTCTGCCCTCGTCGCTCGCTGCCGGCCCCGACGTCGATGCGTTACGCTCGTCCGGCAGCCTGCTACTAGACCGCTGGAGCTTTCACCAAACATGCGGCGCATGATCCTCTTTCTAAGGGGATGAAGTATGTGGAAGTCATGGAAAATGTTCAGCGGCCGAAAGCTTCGGCACAAATGGCGGCATAGCTGTGCCGAAAAACCGTGCGAGACGCCAATCTGATGGGCGCTGGGCTGACCACTTAACCTGACTTATACGGTCAAAATTATAATCGGAGCGTTAATTCGGGGGAGTGCAACCTTGCTCTTTTCTACGCGGACTATCGCTGGGACGGACAGTTTCGACGCGCTCCTGGTGCGCGGCGCGTATCTCGCCCGTATCGAACGGATATGACAGACCTCACTCCCCTCCATCCAACAAATGACGACCGATGATCGGAGATTTGGCGTCGCTGGCGGATGCCGGAGACGCGAAAGCCAATGCCAAGCAAGCCCGGTCTTGAAACGGTTCATCGAGACGGGGAGGATTGTTGCGCCGCCGCCGGGGTTGATGTTGTAGGCATATAGTTTCCTAGCGCGTTCCGAAAAAATGCCGACCTGAACCCAAACGGCATCGGTGGCGATGCATTGTTCGGCGTTTCAGGCAGAGGGCCCGGCCGCGGAAGTTGTCCTATTGCGAAAGTCGGGCTGAAGCGCACGGAAAGTCAGTGTTTGCATGGGGTGAGCGGATCTGGGAAATACCAGTTGCCCTACACAGGAGAGACCAATTGAGCCCTTCGCAATAGCCGCAAAGGGGCCATTGGCGTCGCTCAGCGACCGGCGCTCTGGCCGCCGTCGACGTGCAGGATTTCGCCCGTGACGAACTCTGCGGAATCCAGGAACACGACGGCGCTGGCGACTTCGCCCGCTTCGCCCATGCGGCCCAGCGGATGGAAAGTGCCCAGCATTTCGTGATGTTCCTCAGGATGCATCGGTGTCTTAGTGACGCCCGGCGCGACCGCGTTCACGCGTATACCCTTCTTGGCATATTCAATCGCCAGCACACGTGTGACGGCGTTCAGGCCACCCTTGGTGAGCGCTGCCAACGCCATATGCCCCCCGCTAATACCGTTGTCGATGCTGCCGGTAATATTGACCACGTGGCCGCTCGAATGCTTTTCCATTTCCGCGATGGCCAGCTTGGTGATGTGGAAAAAGCCAGCCATGTTCACGTTCATGACGGCGTTATAGTCTTCAACGCTGTTGTCGGTGAAAGGCTTGCCGATGTAGATGCCGGCGTTGTTCACCAGAGTGTCGACGCGGCCAAACTGCGCGACAGCTTCCGAAATGATGTGCTGGGCGGTCGCGGGATCACCGATATCTCCAACGACGGTCAGGATGTTCGGATCTTCCGACGGCGCGATCGTGCGCGAGGTCGCCACAATGCGGTAGTCGAGCTTCCGGAACGCCTTGACGATTTCAGCGCCGATGCCCTGTGAAGCGCCGGTGACGATAACAACTTTAGCCATGATCTTGTCTTTCCATAAAATATCCTGGGTGCGGTTCCGCATGGCATGCGGTCGGGGGACCAAGGTGGTGAAGCCAAGATATTGTTTGTTTCGCCGCCCATGATAAGGATTCCCGGTTCAAAAGCACCTTTCGGGAATCGCGAGAAATGGACACGATCGAGGCCTTGCGCCTTTTCGTCAGCATTGCTGAGACCGGCAGCCTGTCCGCGGCGGCTCGTCTGGGGTCCGTGGCTACGTCCACGGTCACGGTCGCGCTGCAGCAACTCGAGGAGCGCGCCGGCGCGAGCCTCATCACCCGGTCGACGAGGCGCCTGTCCTTCACCCACGAGGGGCAGCAATTCCTTGCGGATTCGCGGCGCATCTTGGCCGACTGGGATGCGGCGATTGTAGGTGCGCGCAATGGGCCATTGCGGGGACCGATCAAGATCACCGCTCCGCAGGAATTTAGCCGGGACGGACTAGCGCTGATTGTTGACCGGTTTCTACTCGAACATCCGGCTGTGAAGATCACACTGCATTTCGCGGACGAGGTCGTCGAGTTGGTCGGGCATGATGTCGATGTCGCCCTGCGCTTCGGCCCTCTAACTGACTCGACCCTGATGGCGCGTTTGCTGCTGCGAGGCAGCAGAGTCGTGTGCGCATCGCCGGCCTACTGGAATGAGCGAGGTGTCCCCCAGAAGCCGGATGATCTGACGCAACACAACTGCCTCGTACACGCACGCCCCGACGCTCCGTCCGCCGCCTGGCCTTTTCTGGTTGAAGGCAAGCCGATCTCGGTCCGCGTCCAAGGAGATCGCGTTGCCAACGACAGCGCGCCCCTCCGCGAATGGGCCCTTGCGGGACGAGGGGTCATCAGGCGAGGTGCCTTGGGTATCCGGAGGGAATTGAGTGCCGGCCAGCTCATAACCGCGCTTGATGTATTTTCGGTCGGCGAGGCGAACCTGTATGCCGTGACGACAGGACACCTGCTCAACCAGCGGGTCATCGCATTCGTCGACTTTCTGGAGCAACAATTACTTACCGCGAATCCCACCTTGCGTTGATGACCTACGCGGATTGATCTGGACACTCACCTGTCGGAGGCAGCGGCCATCCGTTTCAGAATGTTATGCCCCGATCAGGGCGCGTGTCGGGACCGCAAAGACTACTTGGCGGATAAAGCGTCTTTGTTCGAAGACGAAGCAGCGCGGCAGTTCCGCACACGCCAAAAGACTGAGCCGGGTGGATGCCCAGATTGGCTATACAGGCGTTTGGTACGCCAGCGCACGCTGCCTCGACAGCAGCGTTGTAAAGGGATGCAAAATCAGCCATTGGGCGGCTGGGAGTTGTCACGTTATTGGCTGTGAATGAACGACCCACATTGCCGTTGTAGATCAGGCAATGTCGTCGCTGACGAGTTTCCCCTGCGCCATGAATGCAAACGGCGGGTGTTTGTGATGCGGGGCGACGAAGAGATTTCGCGGCCTTCAGAAGGTCGAGATGAACCGCTGCAAGTTGCGGCTGATCGGAAAGGCCAAGGTCGATCCATGCAGGGTCGTTGAAGCGTGTCTTACCCGGGAAATGCTCAACCCGGTTCACCAGGGCCGTCTCCGGTCTCCGGCATGAATTCCGGTTTGCACAGGGGCTCGAAAGCTAGCAGTGCCGCCATGCTTAGCGCCAATAGGATAGCGACGACGCTCACCCCGTTGTACAAACTTCCTGTCGCTACTTTGAGCCAGCCGACTAACGCGGGGCTTACGATCCCGCCGCATACGCCGCACATGTTGATGAGGGCGAGCCCGCCCGCCCTGGAATCGGGGGGCAGATGGGCGGTGGGAATTGTCCAGAACAATCCTAAAATGCCGTAGAGCATGGTCCCCGCTATCGTCAGCAAGCTGGTGGTCGTCGCGATGCTATCCGATCCGAGCGGCAGCAGGAGGAGGCAGGCGGCTGCGGCAAGACCGGCCATTCCGACATGCCACCGACGCTCCCTCAAGCGATCGGAACTCAACCCCATCAAGAGCATGCCGATGGTCGCGATCAGGGCCGAAAGCCCGCTGATCCAACCGATCAAAGCGATACTCTCGACGCCCGACATCCGGAGTAAAGAAGGTCCCCACAAGATCAACGCGTTGAGCGCGCAAAAATAACCGAAATAGATCAATCCGAGTAGCCATGCTGTTGCAATAGGCAGGGCATTCCGCGGGCGTGGTGGAGCATCCGTGGCTCGGTTTGCGCGCTCAGCCTGTCTCTCGGCCAGGACCAAGCGCCTTTCGCGGGCGTCCAGCCAGGACGCCGATTGGGGGATATCCGCAAGAAAGGCGAAGGCAACGATCCCAAGGAGGATGACGGGCAATCCCTCCAGCAGAAAGAGCCATTGCCATCCCCGCAAGCCATGATGATCGTGCATGCCACCCAAGATCCAGCCCGCCAGCGGTCCACCGATGATGGTTCCCAACGGCAAGGCGCTGGTGAAGAGGGTGTTGATTCGGCCACGAAGACGATCCGGAAACCAACAACTCAGGTAGTAAATAACGGTGGGAAAGAACGCGCCCTGAGCGGCGCCCAGCATGAACCGAAGCAGGTAAACCTCGTTTCCGCTTCGGGCGAGCGCCATCAGCGACGCTGCCGCTCCCCAGACAACCATGATGCAGAGAAGGGTCCGTCTGACCCCGAAACGCCCCAGAAGCAGGCCGATCGGCACCTGGAAAAGGACGTACCCGACATAGAAGACGCTGGCGGCGATACCAAAGACCGCGTCGGTGATCGCCAGGTCATCGGCAAATTGCTGCTTGACGAAGCTCAGGTTGAAGCGGGTGAGCTGCGCGAAAATGTAACATAGGAGGAGAAACGGCAGCAGACGCCATCCGATCTTCCGGTAGACACTCGAACTGGTTCGCCTGATTTTTTCCATACTGGGGTAGTCGGCTTTAGAGGGCGCGATCTTCAGTGGGGAAGATTAAAGACAGAGGCGAAAGCCTTGGCAAGGCGAGATATTTCTGCGTGTCCGGCGCCCCTTTGAAGCGGATGCCGAGGCGTCAGCCGGCGCCGACGTTCATGTTCCAGCCCGGCGGCAGCGGGAATTCGTCCGGACCGCGCGAGAAGGTAGCCGGGCCAGGATGTGGCGGCCTCGATGGAGAAAGAGATGCGGTGCATAGCTTTGAGATTCTCGGCTAGTTCTTTCTAACGTGCAGCGCCCTAGTGTGAGCCGGTACCTGTCATACTGATAGTGCTGCCGTCATGTCGGACCTCATAGTTATGATTTATCCCACGGCTGCCCGCGCCGAAGAAGTTCGCGGTCGTCTGATCGAACTTCAGAAGGCGTATCTGACTGCGCTGGACGATGCCGTTGTCGCGAATCTAGCCGACAGCGGCAGCATACGATTAGAGAAGTTCGTGCACGCGGATGCCGATGGAGCGATCTCCGATAGTTTTTGGGGGCTGTTGATCGGCGCTCTTTTTCTCGGTCCGCTTTGCATGGCCTCGGACGGTCTTCCCGGCCCATATGCCCGCGCCTTGGCCGATGCTGGTCTGAGTGGCTCGTTCAAAAGAAAATTGATTGCCAAACTGCGGCCAGGCACCGGCGCCCTCTTCCTGCTTTTCAAGTTGATGACTACCGACAGGCTTCTGAAAGAGATCAAGAGTTTCGGTGGCGTTGTGTTGAAGACGTCGCTCGACGAGAACAAGGGCCAAGCACTTCGCGATGCACTATCGAACGCCGCGGAGCGCGGCCGATAAAGTATTGGGTAGATAGCGGGCAAGGCCCCTAGAATGTAAGGCGACGCCGCCCGTTCCCAAGACTGACTTTCAAACATAGCATACCTAGCGCATACTGGGATGGGTCAATAAGGAAGGGTCTTGATGATGCCGACCGATTTTTCGACCATAGATCTTCCTGTGGCGGATCAGTTCGAGGCGTGGCGTCAATGGTTTTCGCCGGTGTTGGACATAGCTCCCAAGGAGGGTTCACGCGACGGTTTTCAGGCATTGAACAAGGTTTGGAGCCTTGGGGAATTGGTCGTAAGTCGCGTTTCTGCGCCACCGGTTTTTGTTAAAAGGACTAAGACCAATATTGCCAAAGCCCCTGTCGACCATTGGGTCTTGAGTTGCTGCAAAAGCGGGGTGACCACGATAGAGACGCGCGGCGCCTTGCTGAAAGCCCCGCCCCGAATCCCATTCATATGGTCGCTCGGCGATACGTCCTTGAGTGAACGCACGCAGGTGGAGCGGATTCAAATACTTTTGCCGCGCGATTCGTTTCAGGAAATCGGACGGCAGTTGGACGCGTCGCGCGGCTCCGTCCTTGATACGCCAATGGGAATAATCCTTGGAGAGTACATGATCGCACTGGAGGGATGGCTCACAACTATGGCGCCTGATGTCCGGCCTCGTATGAGTGTCGCGGTCCGCAACATGATTGCTGCGTGCCTGGCACCGTCGGCCGAACAGATGGAGCGAGCCGGCGAAGAAATGACCGGTTTTCTTACCGAACGTGTGCGCCGCGCGGTTCGCGCTCATCTAAGTTCACCATCGCTCAAACCTGACATGCTTTGCAAAATGGTTGGTATGTCCAGGTCCAGCCTCTATCGTCTGTTCGAGTATAGCGGAGGAATTGTGCATTACATTCAGCGTCAACGATTGTTGAGCGCCTATGCGATGTTGTCAAACGCCTTAAATCAGCAGTCGATACAAAGCATTAGCGAGGATTTGTGCTTTGTGGATGCATCGACCTTCGCTCGAGCCTTTCGACATGAGTTTGGTTCCACCCCAAGTGACATTCGGTCGGCCGCTGCCAGGGGCGATCCAATGCCATTGCCAAGCCACTTGCAACCATCTTTAGCAGCGGGAACTTTTGGAGATTTTCTTCGCGGCTCCGTCAGCTTTTGATTTCAACGTGAAGCCGGTAGGCCTCGATCTCGTCGATCCCTGCCCCCGGCAGTCGCCTCGTCGCATCGATCAGGCGATCGGTGCGATCGACGATGTCGAGGCTATTATTGATGATCATTTCGAGCATGCGTTTTCCCCTCGCTTGCAGGTCAAGCGTGGAGAATTACCTTATTCTCAATCCTGAATGAACCTAGATCCGGTCTCGGACCCTGTCGTACAGATCGCGCATCTCGTCGAGCGCGCGGTCGTATCGCGACCGTGGCGGCGCCGAGCGGGACCCAGCGAAAGCGAAGGCGATTGCCCCCACCGCGGCTGCGACCGCGACCATGGTCGAAACAGGATACATCTTCACAGTCGCCTCGGTCTGCCTCGCAGCCTCGCGGGCGCCACCCTTAATACTTTGGGCGGCATCCGACATCTGCTTCTGCAAAGTTTCAAGCTGCTTGCGGAGGGCGCCGAGTTCTTCGCGAGGATCATAGTCGGGCTTGACTGGGACGCCGACTTCTCCCGTCGCGGTATCGACGATGCCCTTGGGTACAGGACTGGCGATCTTCGCACCGATGGTTTCGAGGGTAGCGGATTTAGCGGGCTTACGTGGTGGCATTGGTTCCTCCTAGCATTCACGGGTAAAGTGGGGTGGTGTCCTCGTACGGCAAGCCTCCGGCGACCGCATTGGACCAAGCGAGGACTACGAAGTGAACTTCTTGCTGCGCTAGGCGGCTTAGTTGGACGAGGAGGAGGACGCAGCCAGGGACAGCAGGCATGGCCTGGGGCTAGGGCTCCACATAGCATCGGAGATCGCAAAGGCGCATGGGACCTTCGAGTTCAGAATGAGAAACGACCCGCCCGAGCCCGGAGATCGAAGGAGCAATCCATAGTCGCGAGGGAGGAGAGGCCGATGCTCAAGGCCTATACCGGGATCGAGACCGGAGAGTCCTTTACGGAGCGAGGCACTCTTCGCAAATGCCGCAGCCGTCTTCGTCCAACCGCGAACGCCGTCCGCAACAAAGGCAGGTCGACGTATCTTCCCGTGAACGGTCTACCTGCTCGGGGGGAATGATTTCGACCACGCGTTCGTAAAACATGCTGGCGAGGGTAAGGTCTTCCATCTCGGGCTCCCAGGTCGAGGTTTCGGACTCGAGATAGGAATTCGACGCTTGAAGACAAGATAGGCGTCTTGACGGAAAGCGGTCGGATGACACTCTCATTGAATGACCCGCCTTCCTTCCGACATTAGAGTGGAGAGCGAGGTCCATCATTGCGACAGCCGGCTTTCCTTCAGGCTTAGCGATATCAGGAGGCCACTCCTGGTCCAGTCGTAGGCGATCGAACCGTCGAGCTGACCAGTCACTGCGCGTTGAAGGAGCTTGCTGCCGTAACCGCTTGGATCCGCGGGAGCCTCGACTTCCGGTCCGCCCTGCTCGGTCCAGGCAATCTTGACCTCGCCGTTGGCAAGAATACCGGCGATGTCCAACGTTCCCGTTTCGACCGACAGCGCGCCATACTTGAGGGAGTTCGTGGCCAATTCGTGAATGACAAGGGCGAGGCTCGTTGCCGACGTCTCGCCGACGCCCATCCGTGGAACGGCGACGCGGATGCGTCCGGCAAATGCCCCTTCGTCCTCGTAAGGCGCCAGCAGAACGGTAAAGAGGTCTCCAAGTAGCGCTGCACTTCCCTGTCCGTCCTTGAGCGGCCTGACAAGATCGTGCGCGCGCCCGAGCGCCGTCAGGCGTTGCGTGAGCTGCACGACCATCTCCTCCTTCGAGGTTGTCGAACGGGAGGTAATGAGGGTCAGGCCCGAAGCAAGCGCCAGCAGGTTCTTGACCCTATGGCTCATTTCGCCGGCGAGCAGCTCGTGTCCCTCTTCGGCCTGTTTGCGGCCGGTAACATCCAGAAAGATGCCGGTCATCTTCCGGTCGGCTATGTCGGCGTCCTCGCCCTGCCCTCGAGCGGATATCCAGCGCACGTCGGAGGCTTCCGTCAAAATACGGAAGTCAATCTCATATGGGCCGGCGATCGCACGTGTTGCGACGAACGCAGACCGAACCCTGTCGCGGTCGGCCGGATGTATCTTGGCGGAAAGATGCTCGAACGTCAGGGAGCTGCCCCTGGACACTCTCCAAAGTTCGTAGCCCTTGGCGTCCATCAGGAACGCGTCGTCATCCACGTTCCACGTCCAGAGCGCGACGCCCGCTGCCTTGATGGCGCTACGTAGCTGATTGGAGGTCCACTCGGGCTGGTCGAGGGGCTCGTTGTCTGTCACCGTTTTCGATCCCGTCTTGAGGAGGGCGATCTCTCTGCCGACTGCCACCCCCTCTATATAGGGATGATTAACCGAGGCCGCGTGAAATGGTCTGAACGAAGCATGTGGTGGGCGAGATCGTCGACGTTGTAAACGGCTTGGAGAAGAACTCGCCACGCTCGGGATCGCGTTCCGGCTGACCACCATCCCCGAAACGATTATCCCCATGCTCGGCCGTCGTATATCGATTAAGGCGGCAAGCACCAGCACTGTCATCGTGCGGCATCTCGGCGTCCGTCAAAGCGACGGCGAAGTCGATCCTTTCTGATAAGAACTGCTTCGTCCGCATGCGTTGCCTGGACCAATTCGAGTCCGACGGCCTCGCTTGCGTCGACCGCCATCATCAACAGAAGCGCCTCGTCTTCGACGACAAGGACTGCGCGCCTTGGGGGTCACGTGATCTTATCGCGCGCGATGCTTCGAGAACTTCCGAACCCAGCTCGGTTCCCGCTGTATTAGAGGGCAAAAACCAGCTTTCATTGCGTCAGCCCGCCGGTGCGGTCGCAACCCCTCCGTTGCCCGACGGACCGCCTGGTGCGGGATCGCTAGCGGTGTGCGGATGCGGAAGAACCCACGCACCCACTCCGATGAGAAAGATTGCCGCGATAGCCACGGCCCAAGCCGAGCGAGCCTTGCCCCCGCGCGCTCCGCGACGCCCCTGCCCATGGTACTGAGTGGTCTTCTCGGATGTCCCGCGGGGATCGTCTTCGTTGTTTGCCATGCGGTCTTCTCCGGGTTGGGGAATGAACCTCGTTTGGCCATCATTGTTCCGGGAGCAGGGTCGCCCCATGTGCAAACAAGCAGACGTGAAGAGGTCTAGCAATCTAACATAGAGCTATTCGAGGTCGCATAGACAAGGGTCCTGCACGACAACCCTCTTGGTGGGCTCGTCCGGTTTGTCGCGAGACGTCGTAGCATCGGGCGAGTTACTGGGCGCGGACGGCGATCGGCGCGGGATGATGTTCCCCTGCCGGAAGCTGCAATTACTAGGCCCGAACCGTGTCGGTCTCGGCGTCTCTTGCGAGCCTCGCCTCGCGAAGTCGCTGTGTCTTGGCTTGGCGAGCCTGTTCGACGATGTCAACTTGCTCGACAGCCTGGTGGCGGGCGACGAACTGCGACTGAAGATTGCCGAATGCGGCCTCGGCCTGCTGACGAGATCTGCTGTAGGTCTGGGCCATGTGGCACCTCTCATATGTGACGGCGCAAAACGAAAAAGGCCGGGCAGTGGTGCCCGGCCTCAAGATCAAAGTGCTTTCCCAGTGCCAGTACATCCGTGGTCAAAGGGATGAGCAAGTTCGTGATTACGCAGCCTGCAGGTTGCAGGCGGACATCTTGCCCGACTTGTTGTCGCGCTCTAGGTCGTAGCCGACCTTCTGGCCTTCGACGATTTCGCGCATTCCGGCGCGTTCGACGGCCGAGATGTGAACGAAGGCGTCAGCGCCGCCGTTGTCAGGCAGAATGAAGCCGAAGCCTTTGGTGGAATTGAACCATTTTACTGTGCCTGTGGTCATGATGAATGAATAGCCCCGAGTTTCGTAGACACCCTCGGGTTACGTTTTCTGCTGCCTTTCGAACTCGACGGGCGACAGCATTCCGTTTCTGACATGTTTGCGCTTCGGGTTTGTAGAACATCTCGATGTAGTTGAACACATCCTGCCTGGCGTCGTCTCTTGAGCGGTAGACCTTCCGGCGTATCCGCTCTCGCTTCAACAGATTGAAGAAGCTTTCAGCCACGGCATTGTCATGGCAGTTCCCGCGCCGGCTCATCGAGTGAACCAGATTGTGGTGCTCCAGGAACGATGCCCAATCCATGCTGGTGAACTGTGATCCCTGGTCTGAGTGCACCAGAACCTTTTCCTTTGGCTTGCGCCGCCAGACAGCCATCAGCAAAGCTTGCAGCACGACATCCGTAGTCTGTCGGCTCTGCATCGACCAGCCGATGACGCGACGGGAGAAGAGGTCGATGACAACGGCCAAATAGGCGAAACCTTCCCAAGCCGTCTGAAGCAGATCGATCTGCCGCTTGTCCTCGCAGGCGCGTTTGCTCAACGGCATCCGTAGCCAGGCATAGAAGCCGCTGGGGTGGATGTGCAACAGGCGGCACATCGTCCGCACCGAAAACCGCTGTTGATGCTGGGCAACGAACGCGTACTTCACTTTGCATCCCTGGCGAAATACGCGGCCGCTTTTTTTAGGATGTCGCGCTCCTCGGTCATCCGGGCCAGCTCCTTCTTGAGCCGCCTGATCTCCTCGACCTGGTCGTTTCCCTGATTGCCAGACCCCGACGAAAACTTCTTCTTCCACTCATAAAGCGAATGCTGGCTGACACCCAGACGCTGCGAAACTTCGGAAACGGGATAGCCCCGTTCCGTGATCTGACGCACCGCGTCACGCTTAAACTCTTCGCTGACTTCGACTTCGTCCCGTCCCCACATTCCGGTGGCGACAATGCGTGGTGTTCCGCCTTTCGCCCGCACGGCATTGCCGAAATGATCGCCGCGATAGGCGCTATCGGCAAACACTTCGCCGGGATCGTCGGGTAGCGCATCAGGACCGGCTTTGCCATCGTTGATATTGGCGGGTGTGACGGCAATCTCCTCGACGAGAGCCGTATCGGCGTCGGCCCCGACATGGGCCTTGAAGCCATGAACAGCGGGGCGGCCCTTATGCTTGACCCAGTGACCCTCACCATCATCTTCACTTGCCGAAGCAATAATCGTCGCATCGACAAGCGTGCCGGTCTTCACCCGGATTGCCCTGGCCTTGAGCTGGCCGGTGATCGYGTCGAACAGAGGCTTATCCAGACCGTGAGCAACAAGGCTCCGGCGAAACCGCACGAAGGCAGTACGCTCCGGTGTCGGTTCCGACCGGGCGAACCCGCAAAACCGCCGGAACGAGGCGCGATCATCCAGAGCTTCAGCGAGCTTCACGTCCGACAGGTCATACCAGATCGACAAAAGCACCGCCTTGAATAGAGCCAATGGTGGCCAGGCGGGCTCTCCTTTGACCGCGCACGATATAACGCTGAGCGCTTCGTCGACCGGGCCCCAATCAATCAGCCGGCTGAGATCATCAAGAGAAGATGACGATCCCCGATCATCGGCAAATCCGAATGCTTCCTGTCCTATCCGGCGACGGCTCATCGCGCACCTCAATCTTCCGACGAAGGTATTGAATCATCAATGATTCCAAACGTCTACAAATATCCGCGCAC
>NZ_JBFRDU010000045.1:0-35934 GCF_052113965.1 Rhizobium sp. RAF56 | reverse complement strand
TCCGCTTCAAAAATAGTTCTGCACATGAACCCAAAACGGCAAAGGAGAAACGGAGAAGCTTGACCACGACGACCGACACGAACGATACCTAAAAGGCGGGTCACTTCTCAGTGCAAATCCCGGGTCAACTCTCAGCGCAAATCAACAGTCCTGACTTATTGAAATCCGAAATTTGCGCAACCGGGCCATGCCAGGTCTCGGTTGCGCGAGCCGTTTTCGCGCCATAAGCCGGAAAGCCAGCTACTTGACGCGCTTCGGGGAAGGCGTGTTCTGCAATCATGCCGCCACTTTCGAAGCAGCGATGGGAACTCGTCGCACACGCCGTGCCCGGACAGTCTGAGCATTCATGCGTTCAGCGGCCCTTGCAAGGATTTCGCTCTCGTGTCGCATCAAGATTAATTATCGCCTCGCGTTTTAACGAATGGCGGAAGAGCCATTCTTGCACGAACATAGCCCTTTTGTTACTTTTCAGCTTGCATCCAGAGAGGGCTTCGGCCCCGCCAACCAGCCTTGACCAGCAACGGTGGCACGACGATGTGGCCTGAACGGGCAACAGTAGGTCGCAAACCCTCCAGATGCGTGTCAACTCTGGAGGTTTTTTCATGCTTTCACGACGTGGATTTCTGATTGGAGGAGCCGGTCTGCTCACGGCGACCTTTGTCAAGGATGCGCGATCCTTTGTTTCCAGGACGCACCAGCCCCTGCTGGTGAACCCCGCGGAGGTCCTTCAAACGCTGTCATGGTACGACACTGGCAACGGTCTGCTTCTGACGATCGGCAAATACGAGCTTGAGCCACCACCTCCGCCGACCTGGCGCGAGTTCTTCGTCAGCGAAGGCACTCCTCATACCACCGACGAGGAGGCGGGTGACATATGGAAAGACCATGCCATTTGGCCGGAGGACTATGACGATCCCGTTGACGAGCGCTATTGGCTGGATTGGGTCGATCTGGAAGGCGGTCCTTGTGCGAAGGCGTATGGCCTCCTCGACGTCCTCAATCTCGGTCCGAGCCTCGAGTCAGCGCGGGGAGGGGCGCATCTGGTGTTCCAGGAGGGTGGCTATCCTGGCGATAACAGCCGCTGGGTCGAGGCCAGCGGCAAGCTAGCACTATCACTGCTGCAGGCACGCCTGATCGATCTGAAACTGCCGATCAGGATTGCTGAGGGCAGATAGTGGACCGCTTGAGCCGCCTGAATGCCCCCGGATTGAGAACCATTAAGTCAGAAGTTCAACGGTCGGGGTGAGAGTTGTAGCGCTAATTTTGCCGATGAGCTGGAACCAGGTCACGGTTTCTGAAGGTGACGACATTGAGCGACGCATGCTGGACACTCAACGCCATGACGCTCGATATGCTCGCCGCCCTGGCGCGAAAGATTACTACGACCGCCGCCGCCACCAGCGCCAGGGGATCGAGAAAGACAAGGGCGACGGGCTAAGGGGCTTAGTGAAGACACGGAACGCAACACGGCGATCATGAAGGTGCTCGAATCCACGGCGTCCGCTGTCGGCCCGAGGTTGCCGCCCGGCGATCTCTACATTCATGACCGCTTTGCGCCCTCACAAAAGATATCGAGCCGCCAGTCGCTATCGCTGCAAAGCGGACATTCCGCAGTGAAAACACGGGTCGCAGTTGCGCCAACAGGAAACACGGCGTCGGCTTGAATGAGTGACTGCATTGGGCTGTGGGCGGACAAGCGGCGCATCTCCTGAATGCACTGCTCGTCCCCTTCCAATCGCGAACCCTGTCTATGCAGTTAGCTCGTCGTGGAGGGCCTGACCGTTCTTCGGCGTGGCGGTCATTTCGCAGGAAGATCAGGGGGCACTAAGTTTTGTTGGAGACCACTTCGTCGTCAAATAACACTTCTGTAATCGAGGGCGGTAGAAAATGATCGAAGGCGGATGCATCAGATAGATGCAGGAAACCGAAGGGGCTCGCGATCAAGAGCCCGTTCTCATTCGTTCCGCGATCATCCTGCATAGCGTGGTAGTCGACCTGATGCAACAGTTCGTCAAATTGGGAAGGCTCCAACGGAACCACATGTGGATCGTAACCGGCCGCTTCGATCCAACTGATCGTGCTTTCGTCGTCACTGTTTCCATTCCTCGGGAACGCGGCCAGCACCTTGCCGCCGAGCCGGCCGGTGATCTCCACTTGCCGGAGATAGGCGGGCGTTGTGACTGGTCCGGGCGACGACCCGCTTATCGAAAACGTTCCTTTCACAGGATCCGCGTGAACCGTCCAAGGCATTGGAAAATTACCGCTGAACTTGCCCACAATCTCTTTCTGCGGATTGTAGAACCCCATCGCCGTCCTATTATGATCCTGCAGGATGTCGAAGAATGCGATCCCGCGCACCACCGCCGACAAGACGTCTTCATGCGGCACTGCATAAACGTTCCCCCCGTTTCGACGACGGAGGCGCAGCCCGTCGGACCAGATGACGTAGTCGGCATGGGCGATACCATTTCGGATGTCATCACGAAAAGCGTTGGCCAACAAATCCGCCAAGCGAGGCATGCCGATCGCCCTGGCTGTTTCAGCAAGGTCACGGAATGTCTTGTTGGCGTTCGGACCGATGACTGCTGCAGGTTGTTTCCGGACACGCACTAGGTCCTTGAACGGCCAAAGGTTGTAGGGCACCGCCGTAATTACCCCCATCACGTTCTTAATCGATTCGTATACTCCGCCAGCTTCTGCAAGTTGACAGTAAAGCAGTAGCACGACGCGATACTCGGCGGTCGTCAACTGACTGTCCCTAGTCAGCAACGTCCCGAGTTCTTGGCGAACGTCTGCGGCCGTGATTTGGGTAGACCAGCCGGCGTCCTGCATGCCTCGAAACTCGCCGCCGAGGGAGGCCGCAAAGTCCAGTTCGTTCATCTGCCGGGCGAAACCGTAAAGTCGCGATATCTCTCTAGCGAACTCGGTTAGGTATTGTTTTTCCTGTAGCGACATCAAATTTCGAGCCATTCTCACGACATAACGCCGAGTCCAATTTTCGCGAACGTGTTAATCTCCGGACTTTTACTTCTCGATTGAGAGGTGCTTTGCTTCTCTCAATTCATTCAGATAAATGGAGGGGCGCCCGGATTCTACGCCCAAGCGAGCAATCTCACAAAACAGTTGAAGAACGAAGACATTGATCGGCAAATCTGCGCACATTTGAGAGGAATTTGATTCCATCAGCACTCACTTGAGAAGAATAGCGAATGGATGCATTTCAATTTGAAATCGCCCGTTTTTTGTCAGGGAAGGCCCTGCAGAAGAGGCGGACAACGTACCAGCAGGTTGGCGAGGCAGTAGGCTGGAACCATCCCACGGGTCGCGGGCTTGGAGGAAATCTCGAGGTTATTCTGCACTATATGGCAGATCGTGGGTTGCCCCCGCTGACGACGATCTTAGTGAAGAAGGGGAAACGGCATCCGGCGGACGATGCGATGGCCTACATCCGTGGTGCACTAGGTGCCATCGACGTAGAGACCGCCCAGCAAGAGGTATTCGCTTTTGACTGGACGTCCGTGCCAGAACTCACGCCGTCCGCCGATGCGCTGCTCGACGGTCGGCAAGCATGGCTGACGTCGTTCTGGGGTTTCGATCCCGCTAACTGGGGATGCATCGGGTTTGCCGACGAGGCTCGACGGACCCGTTACTTAAACAACTCCAAGCCAGGGACACTGGTAGCCATCTACGTGACCAAGGGCAGGGGTCCGGAAAACATGCGCGGTAAGGTGGTTGGCGTGCTCGAGATGTCACATGAGATTGGTCACGCGCGGGAGTTCATCTCAGCGGATCGCTGGGCTGAGAAGGAGCGCGATCCCTACTCCCGTGGAAAGTGGCTTCATGCCGTCAAGGCTACGAGGGCATGGCGTGTAGTGCCGGAGGACTATGTACCTGTCGAAGAACTCTTCCCGCAATTATACAATAGCTCCCATCCCGAATTCATCGGAGCCAGCGGCGTTCCCATCCCGGCCGATGAGGCGGCGAAACTCTTTGAATTAGATGTCTACGAAGTGCCGGTCTATGGGAGGATGGAGCCTGTGGATCCAACAATTCAAACGCTCGAATCTGCTCTCAGTCCGAGCCGCGCCGTCAGCCCAGCTTCCCGTCCTTACTGGGTGGGGGAGACGGACGGTCCAAAGCATCTTTACATCCTCCGCCTCACGGGCAACGTCGCAAACTTTCTAGGGCGAGCCCCCGACAGCGTCGAAGACCAACACATCATCAAGGTTGGCTTCTCAAAGAGCCCACGGACGCGGCGCGATCAGATCCAAGGCGCCTATCCCAGAGGAAGCTTCAACTGGGAGGTGTTCAGGCCCAGCCCTCAGCCGGATAATGCTCCATATGCCAATGCAGGAATTGCAATCGCCGGCGAAGACGCGATGAAGAAGCGCCTCGTGGAAGATGGCGCAGAGGTCTTAGGTGGTGAGTTCTTTCTCGCCGACGACAATCTAGTCTATCGGACGTGGGCGGCAGGCAACAACGCGGCGAAGAAAGCGCAAGGTGAATAAAGGCCAGTCAAACACAGCATAGTATTTTATATCCGCAAACAGGTCATTTGGTCGCTGTAGCGGAAGTACGCCATTCGGCTCAGCGAGCTCGCGAAAACAGCGGCAAGGAGGCTTGACTGGCGGTCCGTGACCGATGTCTGCGTAATGATAGTTAAGATGAGGGGGCAGCCTCATGGATGGGAACAGCAATGGCGATCTGGGGCTTGCAGTCGCTCTGGCGAACCGGATGCGAACTCTAATTGTGGACACGCGAGACGACAGCTTTGAGCGTGTATGGGCATACACAGAACGCGAGGAATGGTGGCGGACGCGCGATCTGGACGCCAAACCCCTTGAGCGGTCTCAAACAGGGCCGCAACTTTCCGAAATGGGGGGCGAACTCAACGCTTTACTTTCAGAAGCCGGATACGAGGACAGCATCGATAAGGATTTGGTTCGCAGGTTCCGAACTGGGGAACCGTGGTCGCTGGGGACCGAGATAGAGGTGTTTGCTTCCCGTAAAATTTTCCGCGGCTCTCTTATCCCTTTACAAGAAGTGCCTACCCGCGTTCGAGTGTCGCTATCTGTCTTCGCTTTTTTGACCATCCATGGCGACAAGGATTTGCTTCATCGCGACAACGACCAGTTCGGCATCCACTATCACTATGTCCTCGCAAATAAGGTAAGAACAACGACAATGATCTGCTGGGACACGCGATGGGCATCTGACGACCCGACTAGGCCTGAAGGATTTGCGTCACGTCCAATTTTCCGCGAACTACATGGTGAGGGACGATATGCAAAGGCGGCTCGACCTTACGAATGGGGTGACAGGAAGCGGAAGTCGATCCGCGATGCCTGTGTACCAGACCTCCTGAAGTGGGACATAAAGGCGTTTCGTTCTGCGTCAAACAACGCGGATGCTGTCTGGCCGATCAACGCTACTTTGACTCCACGGCTGGGGCAATCGGCATCTACCGAGAACAGGGGATAGGAGGCCTATCGTACGAGTTGAGTTCGGCAATCGCAATGTCAGCTTCTTAGCGTCAGTCCTGAAACCAGACGGTCGTTTAACGACCCCCTACCGGAAATGATTTCCGCTTCGCGCCCGCATTTTCGGTCAAAGGGTCCACTTGGGCGGCATTCCCGAAAGCAGGCATCCCAGTGGATTGGCGAGGACCCATGTGTGCACCAGGAGGAATCCTTCTGATGGGCTTGAATCCTGGCTCGCAAAGGATTCGCCCGACATATGACGGCCAGAAGCTCTTTTCATTCAAAACGACGACACTTGCTTCCGACGGCGCCAGGTTCTCTCTGACATGAAGAGGCAGAAAGCTCCCAAACTGCGCCCGATGCAGAGCGATACCGGCCGGATCAGGTTCTAGTCGAGGTCTGATCATACGAGAAGTTCGAGGACATTCACAGCCGGCGCCGAGAGGGGCCTCCAAGCTACTGACCGGCGCGGCGCCACCCGTCCACAGTCTCACTCTAAAATCCACGCGCAGCGGAGATAGCGACGTGAACAGCAGTGTGGTAGGAGTTGAGTGCACAACAACTTTAATCCATAAACGAGAATTTCCACCAATCAACTTCACGCGCACTGGAAAAGGGTGAGCCGTGGCCAAGGAGTTTCTTGTCGAGATCGCACCGAATACGAAGGCGGTCGTCATATTTTCGTCCTCGAACGCCGGGGCTGACCCGAAGGCATGGAGCGTGCAGGATGACATTCTCGAGCGGGCCTCCGATACATTCGCTGGCGCATTGGAGATGATTCGATACATCGGTGAATGCGCCGATGAACAGCTCGCCGCGATGAAGGCGGAGGGCATCGAGGTCAAGGTCGGTTTGAACCTCAACGCGAAAGGCAAGTTCGTCGTCGCGGAAGCCAGCGCGATGGCGTCGATCGAGGTCAAATTCACGATCAAGACCGCGGGCGACGCTTCGACCGGCCAGCCCAATGGCTGACAATATCAGCCTGACTCCCGAATGGGGGCCAGCCGTCGCCCGCATCTGGGCCGATGGAAAGCCGGTGGGCACAGCATTCGTCGTCGGGCCGCGACTCGCGCTCACCTGTCACCATTGCACCAGTGCAGCCGGATCGGGCCTCATGGAGCTTCGAGGGACGGATCGTGACGGCGTGGAATGGTGCCGGACCGTGGTTGACACGTGTTCCGCCACCAGCCCGATGGAGGCGGATGCGTCGATCCTGCGATTTGCCGAGGACGCGACCACGGTCTTGCCAATCAGTGCCAACCGAACGTCCTCCTTTGGAACTTTGGTGGCCTACGGCTTTCCTGGAGGTGACCCGAAGCAGGATCGTGTCAGGATCGATGTTGAATCTCGCGACTTGAAGAGCTTCACCTATGGCAACTACAAGCTGGCCGAGGGATTGGCGCTCGGCGGTGATCCGGCCGCGCCCGGAATGAGCGGCAGCCCGGTCGTCGATGCGACCGCGGGCGTAGTCGTGGGGATGATTGTCGGCGGGCCGGACTTCGACGACAGGGCCATGGCGCTGCCCCTCTGGACGCTGGACACTACCAAGAATCCATTTCCGGCGTTCGCGGTCGCCGCCAAGGCCAATCGATCAAGCCTCATGCACTCGGGGTGGGCAATGAATCTGTTGCGCGCGAAGGACCTGTGCCGCCGCCAGGTCGAAGACCTACTTCTTCGCCTCAAGAAGCAGCAGAGATACGACGCGGAACGCATCGTGCCGCGCGAACACCTGACGCGCGCGCTCGCCAGCTTCCTGGTTTCCAGCCGTTCGACCCTCGTGGTCGCCTCCGGGCCGAATTCCGGGAAGACCTCGGCCATGGCGGCTGCGGCCGCGGCCCTTTCTGGACGATCCCTGTTCCTGGAGGCGCTGCAAGTCTCCGATGTTAGGATTGGCTTCATGCGTTCCCTTCAGGACCTGTTGAACGGCGCGCCGAAGGCCGATGAAGGCGAAACGATCGACCTCATATCGCGGACCTTGGCAGCGGAGAAGGAGCCGCTGATCGTCTTCGTGGATGGGATCAATGAGATTTCCGACGACCTCTCCAAGGTCGAACGCTGGGTCGCCGAAGCGATCAGCGAAGCGCAAGCTTGCAACATCAAATTGATCCTATCCTGCCGCACCGACTTCTGGCGCGCGCTCGACGTGTCGTCCGCGGCGCCGGAGGTCCATGACCTCGGCTATTTCACGCCCGCGGAAGCTGCCGTGGCCGCGGGCCTTTATAAGGTCGGAACGAACCTCCCCTCGGAACTTGGGCGTCATCCGTTGATGTTCAGGATTCTGTCGCGCTTGGGGGCATCCTCCGATTCTACCAGGACGGGGCGCTTCTCGGCCATAGAGGCCTTCGTCCTACTGCTCATCAAGTTGACGCCGGGCGTTCAGAATCCGGATGCGCATTTGAGGGCCTGCGGGCGTATGGTCGCGCGGATCGGCCCGGAAGAGGAAACCATTCCGTGGACCGTGGCCGCCAATGAGCTGGGAGGATCGCAGTTCGTAGACAACCTCATCCAGGGAGGCGTGTTTCGAACGAGTGATCGCGAGACGGTGCGCTTCGCGTTCGACGAAATGACCGAAGTACTGCGTCCGCCCCTGCCGCGCGACCTTGCGAGCTTGACTATGCTCTGGGTGCAAGCCATTGCCGACGGACGGATGGCCACGAGTGTGCTGGCCGGCTTGGCGAGAGCCGCGGCCGAAGATAACGATGACCTGGTCTCAACGCACGCTCAGGCCTTTGTCCTCGCCTTTGCCGAATTCCGAAAATCCGACGCCGCCGACGTGGATTTGCTCTATGGCCGGTCATTTGGAGCGATCGGCACTATCTTTGCCACCCTGACATCCGACATGCCCTCGCGGTTCGCCGCCGTCTCGGAGAGAATGGTCCAGCATTTTCTGGATGCAGTTCTCGAGTTGGCGAAGTCGGACGTCCATCTCTTTTCCGAGCGTCACCTGGTTCCTGCGATCATGGAACTCGACATTTCGCTGAACCTAAGATTCAAATTTCTAATCGAACTGCTTGCCCTCTGCTCCGATTTCGGTTTGCGCGATAAGGACATCTTCGATCGCGGCGGCAAGACAAGGCTGATGTCCAGCGCCGCGCATCCGCAGACCAGCGTCGCCGGCGCGCTTCTCGCGCTGGCCATCGATCATCCAGGTGAATTCGCCCGGCTCGCCTTGCCACGGCTCGGAGACGGTCGCCGTTTGCAAGACGGGGGGGAGGCAACGGTCGGAGACGTGGTGATGTCTCTTCTGAGACTCAACGCTTTGGCCTGCTTCAACGACCTGTTTTCGCTTCTGCTCGAGCAAACCAATTTCGATGAGTGCCGTCGGTTGTTGTACTTCATCTCGAGCGCGCACCCCACGCAGGCGATCGAGTGCGCCGCGGCGTCTCTATCGACGTCACGCGCGGTGGCCGTCATGGATTTGGTGATCGGCCCTTCCCTGAGAAGCTTGGGCGCCGGGTTCGGTCCGATCGCTCTCCTGGAACGGCTGCGTATGGTGATGCGGGACGGGACGCCTGAAACCCGCAAAATGGCGGCCCTCCTCATCCGGGTTGCCGAACCGGACGACCTTACCGCCTGGGATGAACTCGCGGCCATGGTCCGCGTCAGGTCCGCCGACACCGACCTCTATCCGGTCCCCGCGGCAAGAGCGACCGAGTTTCTCGATGTGATTAACGAACGAAGCGATGAGTTTGCCATAAAACAAATGCGCTGGTGTATTGGTGACAGCCGTGTAGAGGCTGGCATACTCGGACTGGCGATGAAAATGTTCGAAGCGAAACCTGGCTTGCACAAGGAACTGGCCGACCTAGCGGAACAGCGACTATATAAGGCACGGGAATCGGCATTTTATTCGCCTTGGATCGCCTTTGGATTGCGCGTGGCGGCTGCCCCGTCGCTGGAAACCCGTCGCCGCCTCATCTACTTCGCCAGCCCCGATTCCGATGGGTCGGAGCTGCGTCTTCAAATCTGGACGGAAATGCTGCGCGGTCCCGTGGGGCTCTCGCTGGCCGCGGACGCCTTTGTAAGGGTTAACGAAACAGATGAAAACGGGGCCTCGAACGATTTGCTCATGACGTTCCTGCGCCCCATGGCGCACGGGCACGGCCCTGAACTGTTGGATGTGCTCAAGGATGAGATTGAAAGAGAACGCCGCCTCTTCCAAATCGTGGACAGCCAGGAGAAACATGACCGCCTCGATTGTCTCCTTGCGTTGCTGGTCCAGGCCGTGGGCGAGCGGTATCCGGAAGTCGCCGAACAGTTGAGAGAGCGACGGTCATCCGTGTCCGATTGGATCGAGGTCTGGGGCGATCCGCCGGTCGCATCGTAGAGCTGCGGCGGACATCGAGCCTGATCACTGCTCGACCTGCAAAGCGGATACGCTTTCCGAATCTAGCCATCGATGCATCGAATGCGACCAGGGGCGTTATGCAGGTGGCACGAATGGAACTCGTCATGGCCTCAGCATAGAGCAAAAGTATACAACGTCCCCGCTGACGCATTGTCACTTCCGCTCGGCTACGGTCATCGACACATCAGCAAGGTGTAGATCATCGCGAGACCTATCCAGCGACTAGAACCGTATACTTCTGGCAAATGCCGCCACTGATGACTGGTTTGGGGCCGACGAACGAACCCGCTGCGCGGGAGGGCGCCTGCGGTTGAGGTAGAGGCCACAGGCCGGAGGTTGCGCCTGCATTGAGCGTCGTCCGGCAACGGCAGAGCATGACGGGCTTCTTCAACAAGGAACCTGACCATGCAGCACCCCCATCTCGACACGCCGATCAGCCCGCTGCGCCAGCGGCTGATCGACGACATGAACATGCGTCGTTTCTCACGCGAAACGCAACGCAACTATCTCCGCGACATCGGACGCCTGGCGACCTTCCTCGGGCGTTCACCAGACACGGCGACCGCCGACGACCTGCGCCGGTTCCAGATCGAGCAGCAGGAGGATGGCGTTCCCGTTCCGACGATGAACAGCATCGTGTCGGCGCTACGGTTCTTCTTCACCCAGACCCTCGACCGCCCGGACCTGCGCGCAGGCTCGTCCGGCTGGCGCACCCGCGCAACCTGCCCGTGGTGCTGAGCCGCGACGAGGTTGCCCGGTTGCTCAATGCCACCACCTGCCTCAAGCATCAGGCGGCATTGTCGGTCGCCTATGGCGCCGGCCTACGTGTTGCGGAGGTCTCCATGCTGAAGGTCGCCGACGTCGACAGCGAGCGGATGCTACTGCGCGTCGAACGTGGCAAAGGCGGGCGCTATCGCAATGCTATGCTTTCGGAGGACCTGCTCACCCTGCTGCGCCAGTGGTGGAAGGTGGGGCGGCAGCAGGGTGTGATGTATCGCGACGGCTGGTTATTCCCTGGCCAACACGCAATGAAGCCGATCAGCACGCGGCAGCTCTATCGGATCGTCGTTGAGGCGGCCCAGGCCGCCGACATCGCCAAGCGGGTGGGGCCGCATACGCTGCGCCACAGCTTCGCCACCCACCTGCTGGAGGACGGCACGGATATTCGGATCATCCAGGTCCTGCTCGGGCACGCCAAGCTGAACAACACCGCTTTCTATACCAAGGTCGCGACCCGTACGGTGCGAACCGTGACAAGCCCGCTCGACAAGCTCGGCCTGTTCAAGCCGGCAGAGATATCGCCCGACGGCTGAGCCGTGCGCGCCTCTGTCGAGGTCGCCGACATCTTCCGTGCTGCCGGGGCGGCGTACCGGCGCGCGCATGCAGGACATCTGAGCTTGCCGCAACTGAAGGTGATGTCGGCGGTCGAGAACTGCCGCACTGCTGCCCTCGGCGGTCACGTCGAGGCCTGCGAGGACTGCGGCCAGTGGCGGATCGCCTACAACTCCTGCCGCAATCGGCATTGCCCAAAGATCCCATGAGGAGTGAACAGCGGCCGCCGCTCTGGCACAGTGAGGCTGCATCGAAGCACTCGCTCAACAGGAGATGATCTTGGAGAATCTATCCGTCCAACCTGAGACGCCAACCGCTTTCCGTGTCGATCTTGGCGCAATTTTCGTTTCGTTGGAACTGAGTAAATCGACCTGGCTGGTGACGTCGCTCACTCCGGGAAGCGACAAGATGTCCCGCCATTCGATCGTGGGCGGTGATATCGCTGGCCTTCTCACCGTCTTCACTGATTTGCGGAGGAAGGCACAAGCACGACTGGGGAAGCTCTATCCTCTGGTGGCCATCCAGGAAGCAGGGCTTGACGGGTTCTGGATCCACCGGGTTCTCGATCGTGAAGCCTGGATCGAGAGTCACGTTGTGATGCCGCCTCGATTGCGGTGTCGCGCCGACACCGACGGGCAAAGACTGATCGAATTGATGGCGAGGCGCTGATCCGCACGTTGATGGCATACAAACGCGGAGAGCCACGGGTTTGCTCGATGGTCAGGGTGCCAACGCCCGAAGAAGAGGATCGCCGCCGGATTTGCCGAGAGCGTAAAGCGCTGGTCGCCGAGCGGGTTCTCCACGTCAACCGCATCAAAGGACTGCTCTTGAGCCAAGGCATTCAAGGCTACGAACCCATGCATCGTGATCGCCGCAGGCGCCTGGAACAGCTTCAGACGGGAGATGGCCGCATTCTCTCCAGCTATATCAGGGCGCAGATTTGCCGCGAACTTGATCGTCTCGAGTTGCTGCTCGAACAGATCAAGGCTGTGGAAGTTGAGCGAGATGCCTTGGTGGCCTCGGCGGCGACAGACACCCTCGCGCCCTTGGCCCTACTGGCGGGCATCAAGGGAATCGGTCCGGAGTTTGCGGTGATCCTGGATTCGGAAGGCCTGTTCCGACATTTCGACAATCGAAGGCAGGTCGCCGCTTATGCGGGTCTCGCTCCATCGCCATGGCAGAGCGGTACTATTGATCGTGAGCAGGGTGTCTCAAAAGCGGGCAATCCGCGGCTGCGAACGACGATGGTCCAGCTTGCTTGGCTATGGCTGCGTCACCAACCAGGTTCGATGCTTACCCGCTGGTTTCACGAACGGGTCGCGCGTAATGGCGGGCGGCTCAAGAAGGCAGCGATCGTGGCGCTCGCCCGCAAACTCCTCGTCGCGCTCTGGAAGTATGTTACGACAGGCATCGTCATCGAAGGCGTGGTCATGAAGGCTGCCTGACGCTATCTGCACCCAATTCTACCAATCCTCAGGACCTGATCAGTCTTGACGGATCCGGGTGAACGGACCGACTGGCACTTTGGCTTCAACAGCCGATCCCGAAGAATGGTCCCGTTCTCCTGAGCCCTTGCCCGTCGAAAGCGGGATATTGGTGCAGCCGTTCCGATCGGCGACCGGATGTGAGTTTGTACAGGTTCGGAAACGAGCCGGTATCCTTATCGGGCTCAGACCATGGATCCAGGTAAACAGGAAAGGGGAATGTCACCTCAATGCTGTCTTGACCTCAAACTCCTCATGTGAGTGCCAGGGCGCAGCCTCACGGACATGGCTTGCCGAACGCGAGGCTGATCTGCTTCCAGTAGGCTACTTCCATGTCGTGTTCACCCTGCCGGCCGAGACCGCCGACATAGCGTTCCAGAACAAGGCGCTCGTCTATAACCTGCTGTTCAAGGCGGCGTCGGAGACGATGCTGACCATCGCGGCCGATCGCAAGCACCTCGGCGCGCGCATCGGCATCACCGCCGTGCTCCACACATGGGGATCGGCGATGACGCACCATCCGCATGTGCACATGATCGTTCCGGGCGGCGGCATCACGCCAGACGGAAGTCGATGGATATCATCGCGCCCGGCCTTCCTGCTTCCGGTACGCGTACTCAGCAAACTGTTTCGACGACTATTCCTAACCCGGCTGGTTGCTCTGCACGACGCCGGGCGGTTCAGCTTTTTTGGCGCACTTGCTCATCTCGCCGAGCGGCGGGCATTCTTGCGGCATCTATCGCCGGTCCGAAAGAAGCGCTGGGTGGTCTATGCGAAGGCGCCGTTCGCGGGTCCTGAGGCGGTTCTTGCCTATCTGTCGCGCTACACCCATCGGGTCGCGATCTCCAACAGCCGCCTCATCCGCTTCGACAAGGACAGCATCACCTTCCGCTACAAGGACTATCGCCGCGACTGCGCGGACCGGCAGCAGATCATGACGCTCGCGGTCGATGAGTTCATCCGCCGCTTCCTGCTCCATGTGTTGCCGCGCGGCTTCCATCGCATCCGGCACTACGGCCTGCTCGTCGGCTCCGCCCGCAAGGCCAATCTGGCGCTCGCCCGCGAACTCCTGGACGTCGCCGCACCAGCCGATGACGACACACCAGGCGAACCGGACGACTTCCGCCCGCCATGCCCCTGCTGCGGCGGACGCATGATTATCATCGAGATGTTCGAACGGTGGAGGCAGCCGCGTGGACCGCCGGACAAAACCACACCGAACCGGGAGACCACCCCATGACCCCGCATGGCATGATCGGGCCTCCGGCCGCGGGCACTCAGCCTCAGGCAACGAACCCACACGAGTCTATGCTGATGATCGACATTAAAGGAGGCGCGTCCCGCCGCGCGACGTGCCAACAACACGACGCAAAGGCACAACAAAATCGTCTGTCCCCATCCACCTGCCGCTTCCTGATGGCGCTCGCGCCACCAACGTCACTGGCGGAAATCTGAAATCCCCATAGCCTCCGACCGTGGCCCGCGGGTTCCTTCCTCGGGGACTTTCGTACGCCTGCCGGCGCCCGAAACTCTTCACGATCTCAGACCTTCGTGGCAAGAACTCTGACGTCCGCTTTTCGTGTCGGGCGTCCCAGCAGCAGTCGGCCATCGGCCCCCAAGCGGTCACTCATCTTAGTCAATCTGGATGCTCTCTCTTTGCGCATTGTTGACATAGAGGCCGATACCAAAAGCGGCTACCGTACAGAAAAGTATACTTTCTAGCACATTGGCTATTGCATGTATGCTTTGCGTATATTAATTATGTATGATAATAGTTCTAGAGGAAAGTGTACGTAAAATGGCGATCATCGGATATGCACGTGTGTCGAGCGTCGGCCAGGATCACGCGGGGCAGGTCGAGCGGCTGAACGCGGCCGGCGCGACGAAAATCTTCCAGGAAAAGCGGTCTGGCGTGGACCGTGAGCGCGAAGAGCTGAAAAGCTGCCTCGACTATGCACGCGAGGGCGACACGCTGCTGGTGACAAAGCTGGACCGCCTGGCGCGATCGGCTGCGGACCTTTACGCGATCGTGCACATGCTGGAGGGCAAGGGTGTGGCGTTCAAGGTGCTGGACGATGCGGCCGTTGATACGACAAGCCGAACGGGTAAGCTAGTGATGGGCATTCTCGCTCTCATTGCGGAGTTCGAAACGGCGATCCGGCGCGAACGGCAGATGGAAGGGATTGCGCGGGCGAAGGCGGAGGGCCGGACAGGCGGGCGTCCGAAGTCGGTTACGGATGAAATCGCCAGGGGTATCGAGGCGCGGCGGGCGTCTGGCGAAACATTCCGATCGATCGCAAAGAGCGTCGGTTTCAGCGTGGCGACGGTGCAGAATGTTTTGAAGAGTGCGGCGAAGGCTGAAGCCGCGGAATGATCTTAGGGATCGAAATTTTTAGTGTACAGCGATCTGGTCATTGGAAGAGAGCAAATGAACTTCGGTGGGGACGCAAGGAGAGTTATTGCCGTCCATGAGTCCGGTCATGCCGTTGCCCGCGTTCTGTCGATAGGCCGCGTAGGCATTACCAATGAGAACGCTATCCGTTGGATAGAAATGGATTGTGGCACTCCACACTGCTCCGTGTTCGAGCTGCCGCTGAACATGCCCGGCCTTAAGGAATTTGGGGAGCGCGAAGGCATTAGGGAAGGCGTCTGGCCGACGGTGGAAGAATGGCGCAAGCTATTTTCCTTCATGGGCATCAATCCATTGGAATGGGCGAGCGTGCGGCTTTTTGAGATTACTGCCGGAGCAGCGGCACAAGCAAAATTTACAAGCGTCTCATTCGACTTGGTTTGGCATGACGACGGGTGCAGCGATGATCGTCAGAAAGCCATTGAGACTTGGCAAAGGATCGGCTTGAACGAACCAGAGGCAAGAGCACTTTTCGTGGAGCGGTCCAAAGAAGCGTGCACCGTGATGGATGAGACCGACGTGTGGCGGGCGGTGCTAACTTTAGCCGAACGATTGCCAACCACCGGCCGAATGCCGGGCGACACCGTTGTTTCTATCGTTCAAAATGCATTGCGGGAAGCGTGATCCGGTAGAACCTAAATCTGGCGTGCCTACCAATTTTCACACAGACTTAATGCCTTCTAAGGCACTAGGGCATCTCACTCACAGGGGAATTTCGGCGAGGGCACGACGGACGAGAACATAGCCAGGTTCGTTACGCTTTTCCGGCTTTTGATCGAGGTAATTGGAGACGATCTCCGTTGCTTCACGCAGCCTATAATCACGGGACTTACATTCGAGACACCTGTCTCGAAGTTCCAAAATCGACAAAATTGGTGCGTTTTTGGAGTTATTGACCTGCCACTGAACTTTCATCCAGCGGCGATTAGAGCCCCGGCGGTTTTGAATACGCCAAGTGGCGCGGTGTGAGCAACCGGCGGAAACGCGCAGCTTTCGTTTTGCGTAGCGTTGGAGCCGGTTGCGGCGATGGACCCAGCATAGCCTGCCGGGGTCTGATATCCGAGGGGTGAGTGCGGCCGGAAATGGTTATAATCGTCCGCCCATTCTGCGATAGCGCTCCGGGCGTGTTCGAGACCGAAGAACAGGCTTTCGTTGAGTAGCTCATCGCGCATACGCCCGTTGAAGCTCTCGACATAGCCGTTCTGCATGGGCTTTCCCGGCGCGATGTAATGCCACTCGACCTTGTGATCCTTCGACCAAGCCAGAATGGCATTCGAGGTGAGTTCGGTGCCGTTATCGGAGACAATCATTCCGGGCCTGCCGCGTCGTTCGATCAGCGTCGTCAGCTCGCGTGCGACACGGCGGCCGGAGATTGAGGTGTCCGGAATTGCTGCCAGGCATTCACGCGTCACATCATCGACGATGTTGAGCACGCGAAACCTCCGTCCGCAGGCGAACTGGTCGTGAACGAATCTAGCGACCAGCGGGCATTGGCCTTCGCTTCAACCAGGATCGGAGCACGCGTGCCGACGGCACGGCGTCGGGCCTTCCGCTTGCGTACTGAAAGCCCTTCCTCCCGATACAGCCGATAGATGCGATTGACGCCGGACGGCTCTCCCTCCCGCCGAAGCAGGACGAACAGTCGACGGTAGCCGAAACGCCGTCGCTCATTAGCCAACTTGCGCAGCCTCGCTCGCAACTCGGTCTCCGGCGGTCGGTTCGACTGGTAACGGATCGTCTTGCGATCGGCAGATATGATCTGGCAGGCCCGCCGTTCCGAAAGCCCCATGACGCTCTTCAGGTGCGTGACGGCTTCACGCTTGGCGGCAGGCCCTACCATTTTTTTTGGAGAAGCTCGCGGAGCGCGGCTGCATCCAGCATCTGTTCGGCAAGCAACTTCTTCAGTCTGGCGTTCTCGTCCTCAAGCGCCTTCAGTCGCTTCGCCTCGGAGACTCCATGCCGCCATATTTGGCTTTCCAGTTGTAAAACGTTGCTTCTGAAATTCCGTGCTTGCGGCAAAGGTCGGCCGCCTTCGCGCCAGCTTCCTGCTCCTTCAACACCGCAATAATCTGCTCTTCCGTAAATCGCTGCTTCTTCATGCGTTCGTCCTTTAGTGGGCCGGACTCTAATCCATTCTGGAGGAAATTCGCAGTGGCAGGTCAATGCAAGAAGTCCTCCCAATGAAAGCCGTGTTCAAAAGCATCTTCGTTCTGGTGGGACGAAGCCTAGGTTGATGATCCTGCCAAGCCCTGTGTTGCGGCAATCGAAATGCATGATGTCCCCGCTGGCGCTTGGGCCAAAATCCGAGGCTCCCCAGGCTAGGCAGCCAAAGTCGCGCAACGCAATCACCAGATCCTTCGCCAGGTTCAGGAAGCCGTTGCGTGGATCGCGATCCACAAAGCCATCGTTTCCATTCAAATTGGCTAAATCGGCAGCGATGGCGCTGTGCCATCGGTCTGCTGCATGAGCGTTCGTTTCGCCGGGGTTGAAAATACCCGGCGTGCCATCCTGGCGGCGCTCATCGAGCAACTGGTCAAGTTCAGTCGCATCGTTTCGCAGCGCAAGATAGGCTCGGAAATCGCGGTCGAGGCTCCAGAGTTGGTCATAGATTTCGCTGGTAGGCCTGTTGGCCAGCTTTGCATGCAACAGGACGGCCGCAGTGGTGCCGCCGTCCAGGATTTGCCCAGACACCAATAACCGTGCCCTTTGCATCACGTTCACTATCTCGCTGCCCTCGATCCAAGGATTGCCCGTATAGTTTATGTCCGTTGCCAATCCGAAGGTGTGCATGCTGTGCGTGGTCGCAGTCGGTCTGGCTCCGCGGTGGAATTCTGCGATGCCTAGCGCCAATCCGAGCTTCACCGGGGTCATGCCGCTGTAAGCCGGCAACCCAAGCAGGTGCCGCTCGGCGGCCCTCAAGCGGCGCAGCAAGACAGCGTGGATGCCGTTTCGGAACGTTTGCCCCAGGAAGGTCGGCGCGGTCATGTGCAGGAACCAGTTCGCCGCGTTCAAGGTCGCTGGGGGGACAGGATTGTCGGCTAGGCCAGAAAGCTTCTTGTTGATCTGGTTGAGACGAGTTTGTGCCGTCGGATTGGCGATGTCGACCTGATTCAGGCCCGGCCGACCAAGGTATAGTCCCAAATTGTCGAGGGTTGACTCACCGCAGCACCCATCGCGATGCCCAGGGTCGGCATACACTTTGCTTTGAAACTGGTGAATCGCCTCGACGAGCACCCTCTCGTCAGTCGCCGATCCAGCGCCGTTGGCGCCCTCGAACGCAGCCTTCACGGCAGCGAAGTCGACATACGGTCCCAACGCGAACGATATGCCGGCGAGGCTGACGCCCGACGCGCTCGGATGCTTTTGCTGGTTCCAAAAGAGCGCTGCGCCATTGTCGTTCAGCGTCAGAAGAGGCATCACGACGCGCCGCTCATCGCCTGAGAAGGGTGGGACCGCAACGGTCGAATCGGCGAAGACCAGTTCGCTCTCCAGCGCCGCCATCTTCTTCAAGACGGCTTTGCTGGGTGTCAAGACAAACAAACCATGATCAAGGGGCCGGCGGCCCTTTTGGCGCCACGTCTTGTGCGTACCTTCGATACTGAAAACATGCAGTTCGTCGCCCAGAACGACATCGACGAGAGCTAGCTTGCGCCGACCCGATTTCGTGACCCTGACGATAATGTCGCCGGGGAGAATGGTCTTGCTTCGCTTGTTCGCCGCAGAACCAGATTTCGCAGTTTTTCGCCTCGCCGTTTGCTCGGCCGCTTTCTCCAGTAGCACCCTGAACCGTTGACGGACATCGCCTGGGTGCGTGGCGGTCAACGTTGTTTGCATGTGCCAGAACAGACGGTGGGCCGGACCAAGCGTGTGGTCGTGCTCGCAGCTATGATCATCGGTCTCGGTTTGAATTGCCAGAACGCTGGCAGCGACCCCTGCAGGGAAGGCATTACTGGGCCCGGCCAGTCGGTCGAGAACTTCCCATGCGGCGATCGCGTCGGACTTTTGCGCGTCAAGCCTTGTGGCAAGTTTGGAACGTCTGCTCTGATCGCAACTCGGCCTGGTGTCGGCCGCCACCAGAACGCGGTCGAGCGCTGCCAGTTTGGCGGAAGGTGCGCCATAGGGCTTTAGCGCGCGGAGCAGCGGGGAAAGGCAGGCCGAATACCGGACGTAGGCCGACAGGAGTAGCGACTTGAGAATGAATGTATCGCGATCCGGCCTCATCGGATCGACGGGAGGAATACCTGCGGCTTCGATGCTTTCGAGGCCTGGCCGCAGCCATTGCGCCGAAACGCTCATTATCTGCTCCTGAACATGCGGCCAGAGGACCGCATCCCGTAACGAACCTGCTAGCTTCTTGCGAAAATCCGGATCGATCTGATTGAAGCTGTCCTTGCCGGGGACAGCCGACTGGAAGTAACCACAGTTGCGCGGATTATCCGAATCCCGGCCGACCAATTCGACCGACTGCCCAGAGCCGTCGATCGCGTCCAGGGCAAAGAACGTGCCGCTTCCGACCGTCACCTGCTTGGGCACCCAGCCGAAGCTGGCAAAGCAGGTTGCAAATAGGTCTGGATCTTCTCCATTGAAGCCTTCGAGAAACTTGAAGATCGCGGCGCGATTCACGTTGAACTGAATCGAGCCAAGGCTGATGCCAGCCCCGAGATCATAAGCGTTGATGGATTCGAGCAGGCCTTCCCGGCCCGCGATGACATGGATGTAGCAGTCGGGCTCCGATACCGGATAGTGCAGGAGGGGCAGCGTGAGGCCATGTGTCTGGCCGCCGAGATACTTCTTCCCGGGTTGGTCTACCCCCGTCACCGGGCAGACGAACGATGCCAAGTAGGCAAGCAGCATCCGCAAGGCAGGAACCGAGACGGCAGCCAGGACCTTGTTCGACAGGTTAATGCCGGGAGGCCATTTAGCGCGCGGCACCTTGGCGAGGGCGTTAATCCAAATGGTTCGTTGCCGGTCGCGATCGGATGCCGCCATGGCTTGAAATTCTGAAGTTCGAGGAACATCCGCCCATTTGCCAGCCAGCGCACCTGGCTGAGACGGCAGGAAGAGCCTGATCCCATCGGTTCCCCGCACGCAAAGCGCGGCCAACGCCAGCGGCGCCGATGGTTGGAAATCGACGGTGGGCGGGACAGAGGCTGGAGGCTGTCCATCGATCTTGATGGCTTCGATGTTTCCGCCGGAAAACAACGGCCCGACATAGGCATACGAGTCTCCGCTCGCCAGGGTAGCCGAGAGCGCGTCGTCAAGCCCTGACGGGAAGGAGCCGGATAAGGCGCCGGTCAAATCCCACCGCGAAGTTGCAAAGGCCAGCGTTCCGATATCCATTTGGTTCCTCCCTAGAGGGTTTACTCACGGAGTGTTCCGATTCATCTTCGTTCGCGGTCAGCTTCGAACGGCTGCCGCTGAACTCCATGAGTCGGCACTACTGCGGAGTGCTCTGGACGCGCCGCCGCCGCTCATCTCAAAGCCGGTTGAACAATCATCGAATTTTTCATCCAGGCTCATTTGGGGTGTAGCCTGCAGCAGCCTCTCCATCGCGGATTCACTTCCCCCAACAACCCTGCATCGCGCTGAACTTCGGAGCTACATAAGGTAGTTTTGCGAAGGTCGCTCCCACGGCGGTCAGAACGCGATTGAATGCGCTCGGGTAAACTCTGAAACGCGTGGCGAGGTGGGGCTCCTCAAGTTTGGAATCGCACTGGCCACGTGCAGCTCACTAGTAGCTCGCCGGCGGCATTCGTCCAATTGATGCGCACCGCATGATGGGGCGAAGGTACGTCGGTGCGTGTGAAGCCGGTGAGGAGTGATGTGAAGTCACGCCTTGGTACAGTCGTGTCAACTGCCATGGGTGCGAGGTGCACGCGCGGGGTCTCCTCGATACGTCCCTCAATCTGGTCGTTGAGCTCAGCACGCGCGTAGCGTGGATGGAGGTCCAGTCGCTGCTGGATCACCATACCTGAGATCCCGTACTGGCCCCGACGAACGCGATCGGGGTTCCAAAAAGGAAGGCGTCCGAAACCAGGTGCGGTGAATTCGGCGTCGACGGCTGCCCCGACCTGATCGCCATAGTCGATGGTGGTGGTCACTTTCAAGTCGAGGAAATCGCCAAGCGTCAGCTTCGGGGTCAATTGAACCGCTTCGGCGGGCAAGCCCAGCCCCTGGCTGTAACGCAGGTCAATGAGCATCGGCTCGCGCCCATGACTGCTCCAGCTGGAGAAATCCCCAAGCATCTGGAACAGCGGGTTGATGTCGGGCAGATCGCCGTCGTTCACGTCCGCCTTGTTGCGCTCGATGCGAACCCGCACGCGCGTGTATCGCCAGGGTTCGTCCAGCACGACCAGCCGCAGCACGAAGCGGTCCTGCGGCTTGGGATCGGCGTCGAGATCCATGATCTCGGCGGCCAGCACCGAGCCGATGTCCTGCGGCGCTTGGTTCTTTAGCCGGTGCGCGGCGTCCGGTTTGCTGGGCGTGAAGTTCGCCACGACAACCGTGCTGTTGGCCTTCTGCGAAGCGCGCTTTTGGAATTCCACGACCGGCGGCGCTGGGACCAGCAGCCCGTCATCGGCAGACGTCGGGGCGAGCCAGGCCCGGAGTTGCGCCTCAAGCTTGTCGCGGGGAATCTTCGCAGGCTTCGGGATGATCCCGCTGGGATTCGCTGCCCGCAGGCGCTGGTATCCGAACCAGTCACCAAGCTCGCCTTTGACAGCGTACTTCGCAGGCGAGACAGGATCCTCGTCCACGAAGGGGCTGTCGCCAATCTCCACCTCGATGCGGATGCGATCATTGTGGAATGGACCGTCGGAACCCGACGATTCCTCGTCACCTTCAAGCACGAAATAGTGCTCGGAGGCATAGCTCTCGAGATGCCACCAGCCGGGCGCGGATAGGCCGCTGGCGCGAGCGTCGGGTTGGACCAGTCCCGTCAGGGTTGGATTTCTGCGCTTTGCCTTAAGCCCTGCGCCGCCCGACCCGAAGCCCACGGTCGCCTTCTGTTGGAGGCGTGCGTTCAGAAGGTCGGTCAGCTGATCGTTCAGCGGTCGCATGGGCGATTTAAGATTCACTTGCAGAGGCGCGCTCGGCGGTCCGCTGTCGGCGGCGGGCTTCAGCTTGATCGGCGTGGCCGGCCGACGTCGCGACGGCAGCAGGTAGAAGCGACGGGTGTTGGCGGACTCCACTTCGGTCCAGTTCGGATTCCAATGCACGACATCGGCCTCGATCTGGCGTGCCGCCGCTGCACCATCGTTGAAGCGGTTGTGCTGCTCGATCACGTCCTCGCCGCTGCGTGCCTGGGCGTCGCCGCGCTGGCGCAATTTCGCTCCGCCCGGCCCGAGCACAACGCCAGGTCCGCCAACAGTCCAGTCCGGCCGCGGCGGGTCGAAAACGCTCTCGTCGATCTCGAACTCGTCATCATATCGGGCGTCGTCGAGGATATCGACAAGGTAGCGACCCGCCGCAGCGTTGTGAAACAGAGGAAAGAGGAAACGGTCGACATCAAAGCGCGACGGGTCGCTAGCGGTCTCGCCTGGCGCGGGCGCGGGATGGATCTGCTTTCGCAATTGCAAGGAGTGGAGCCGCTGGGTCCAGGAATCGGGTTCGAAGATCGCCACCCCGAAGCCCTTGGTCGTGGCGAAGAGCCCCGGGGTCGTGGTGAGCAGGCTCTTCAGCGTGATCGAAAGATCGCCGGCCAGTCCTGCCGAAAGGTCCTTGACGTGTTCGAACAGCGCGTCGGTACCCGACGCTGGATTGTCATTGTGCACATAGGTTACCAGCGCGGCCATGCGTGCGGCCACGTCGGGCAGTAGAGCCCGCACGGTGTTGCGCAGGCCAAAGGCGTCGGCGGGCGAAGGGATGTCGACATCGATGTTGAGCATTGGGGCATTGGTGACGATGTCATTGAGAATTTGGGACAAGAATTCGGCAAACTCCAGGGTGGTCTCGCCGTCGCCGATCTTGAGATGGGGTCTCAAGGGCCGGAATGCGTAGGGAACATAATAAAGGTCGAGCACCCGCCCAACGGCGGGACGGGTCGACGTGGGCGCCACCAGGAATGGCATGCTGGCGCCGAACAGTCGCTCAGCCCGGCGAGGATCGTCGATGGTTTCAGGGTCCGCCTTGGTTGGCGGTGCCGGTCGAAGTCGGAGCGGCGAGCGCGGCGCGGGCGCGGCCCGGATCGCACGCAGCCAGTCGAGGCGTTCGCGTAGTGAGGTCTTCATGCTGGCCGAGACATATTTGCCCAGCTCTGTCGCTGCCCCATCATGCAGATCGGCAAAGGTGTCGCCTTGCAGTTCTGGGTAGATGGCGACCTTGTCGTTGTCGACCGCAAGGCCGAATCCGGGCGTGGCCTGGGGCCGCATCGGGTCGGCAATGCCCGCCGGCACCACCGCATCGGTCGGGCGCTCCAGGCGAAGGCCGAGGCGTAGAACGTCGCTGTCGTCGGCGACAGGGCTTGCGGAACCCAGCCCACTCCATCCAGCCGGGCACGGTATCGTGATCGTCAGCCAGTCTTCGCCAGCACCGGAAGCGAAGATCTTGACCGCGGCTTCGAACTTGGCGAGCGGCTGGCGCAGCAAGTCCCGAAGGATCTTGAATTCATTAGGTGAATCAGATGCCTTCAGTGCGCGCTTGTGTGTTCCAACCTTGGCCATGTTCGCGGTGACGGCGCCGCTCTGCGACGCAACGCCTCCGCGCGGGCCATCGGCCTCATAAGCCCATCGCTGCAACACCAGCTCGGCGCTGCCGCGGTCCACGGCCAGCATCAGGTCCGCCAACGGCTCATAAATGGAGCGGAGCGCGGTTGGCCGTGCCTCACCATTGTCGGCCGGCGTCAGAGCCTTCGTGAGATATTGTCGCAAGAAACCTAGTTCGAAGCGCGAAGGCGAGAGATAGAACCGCCAGCCCATCAACGGCAGTTCGCTGCCATCGTCGCTCCGCAGCGCAGCTGTGGCAGGGGTTTGGATATCGGTTGCAAGCGGCAACATCACCGTCGGGGCCGTCAACGGGAAGCGCTGCGTGTATTGATGTTCCACATATCCGTCGAGCGTCCAAGCCAATTGCGGCGTCAGGTAATTTATGAAGCGGAGCGTTTCGCTGGCCAGCCGCTCCGTCTCGCTGTCGCGCTCCTCGCCACGGGCGTCCTGGGTGAAGAGATGCGACAGGAAATAGCCAAAGAACCGCCCGCTCGGAGGAGGCGCTGCGACCTGCCAGGGCGCTGTGGCGGGCAGGTAGCCCGCGGAAGGCATCGGCACCGCCGCATCGGGATAGGTCAGGAAGGTCACGACACGTCCGGAAGCGCTCAGGCTGGGCGCGCGGGCGATGACTTCCGGATCGTCGCTGGAAAGCGCGAGCCTCAGCTTGTTGAAGTCGCTCAGCTGTGCGAGCACGGGACGGCTCGCAGGCGCATTGTACGGCGAGGGCGTGTAGGTGAGCTCGAAGCGGTCGAGCACGCGATCAGTCGAGGCGCTCCATCGGCTGGTAAAGGCGCCTTTCAAGATGCACACAGGGGCTCGTTCGGCGCCTCCGGTTTTCAGGGGAGCGAGTCCCCCCAGGATCCGATTGAAGAGCGGATCCGTCACGCTTCCCACCGGCAATATCAAATCCACGCTGGCACCCTGGTCAAGGAGGTCCTTGCCCCCTGGCGTCGGCGCGGAGAGCCGCTTCACCAGGTCGGAGAGTTTCACCGCTGGCGACACCCGGTCGACGATGATCGCACGCAGGGCCCCGTCTGCCGTCTTGCGTTCCAAGACCTGTCCGCCGAGATCCCAGGTCTCCACCCCATCAGGTCCAGTGACCGTCAACCATAGCTGGCCGCCAGCCGCTGCCCGGTCAGCGCCAAGGTTCATGAAACGCGATATGATCTCAGCCTGTTCGTCAGGATGCGGCTGCGTGTTCACCACCAGCTCGAAGAGCCCATCCGAGCCAAGGTTGGCCGGCACCTGGATCAGCCGTGCTGGCACCACCAGTCGCTGATCGCCGGCGCTGCCTGCCAACGCCGGCCGCGCCAGCTCGCTGCTGCGAAGCCCGAGCCGCGGCCCGGTGATTGTCTGCAACATCTCCCCGTCCTCCGGGGCGCTCCACCGAGGATTGGGATCGACGGCGTCGAGGAGTCCGGAGGGGATGGCGTAAGGAACGAGAAGTCCACTCGGGGGCCTCCCCGGTGTCGTCTCCGACATTTTGGGCGCGTAGACGAAGAATCCGGATGGGCGATCGGCGTCCCGGCTGATCGTCGCCACTTGCGGCTTGGCCGCGGCCGCGTCGCTGGCAAGCGAACGCAGGGCGGCGATCGCTTCCAGCGAGCTCCCCTCGACGCTGAAAACCGCAGAGGCTGTGCTGAGGTCGTCGCCCAAGGCGAAGGGAAGCTCCAGCACCTGGCCAAGCAGCGACTGGACATTGGTTCCAAAAGATGGCCATTGCTGGGCTCGACCCCGGCCCGTGTCGAGGTCCAGCACCATGAAGCACTTCCGGTCGGTCACCGCCTGAGGCCACCTCAGCCGCTCGCCAAAGCCATACAGCCGGCCAAGCGCATCCCTGTACGTGCTGTCGTGGTCGTCGTCACCTTGGAATTGCCCGCACAAATCCTTCCAGATCTTCTGGTGGTAGGACACGGCCCAGGGAGGATTTGCGAGGCTTCCAAGCTCCAGCAGACGAACGGTCGCTTCGGTCGTTGCCCCCAAGGATGTCTTGTCATGCAGGAAGCGTGGCGGCAGAACCGGACGTTGGTCAGTAAGCGGTGAAGGGTTCTGTGTGGCGTGCTCCCACAGCGCAGCGTAGATCGGCGGCCCACCCCGGGTCTGCGGTCCAGACAAGTACACGCCTATGTCATGGTCGGTCAGCGGCGTCGGAGCGTCCGGCGTGCCCAGCAGGCCTTCCAGACCACGGACAAGCTGATAGGCCGCGTCCTCTGAAGGCGTTAGGCTGGCGTTGTCCCGATGCAGGTTGATGACCCGCGTCGCCAGGGCCGTGGCCCATGAAAGGAGGTCGCGCTGAATGCCAGCAAGGCGCGTGCCGTCGACTGTGAGGAGGTCCGCGTAAGTCTTGATGGGTGGTGTCGCAAAATTCGCTTTGGCAAAGTCAGGCCAGTTCGACACCGGCAGGAGCAGCGGGGAACTCAGGCCGCCGGTGGGCTGGTCCTGTTGGGTTGGGATGGTCCAGGCGATCTGCTTGACGGCGCCGGCGCTGTTCGGCTTCCAGCTCAACGACAGCGAGGTCATTGGCGGGAAGGGGACCGGCATGGCGGTGTCCGAGATTTTCTGAAGCAACGCTGGATCGAGCGCATCGGTGACGAAGACGATCTTGTGATTGGCGAGGTCCGGCCCTTTGAGCGTGAAGTAATCCATAGGCGCCAGAGGATCAGTGTCGGCGTGGGTCGTCAGCGCCCCCTGCAGCACCCCGAAGAGCTTGCCGGCAAGGTGGTCGTAGGTCTCGGCGTCGGGGACCGGCGTGGCCGGTTTGAATGCGGCCGGACAGAAGACGTTCAGTCCAACATAGAGCGTGCCCATGGTTTTAGCTCAGCAGGAGTTGGCCGGAGACGCCCATCGAGACGCTCCCGGCAACAGAGAATGTCCAGCTGCAGAAACCGCAGCCGACTTGGACGGAGGCGGAATAGCCGGCGCCAAGCGTGGCGCTGTAACTCAAGGCGCAGGGACCTCCTGTGACGTAGTGGATCGTGCAGGCCACTGAGGCCTGGACCGAGACCCTGAAGCTCGCGGACAGGATCCAGACATCAATGCCGCCTTCGCCATAGGCCATTATCCCAATCACGCCAGTGATCTCGATGCTGTAGATCGACGATCGTAGCAGCGCATCGGCGCTGCCAACGGGACCTTGTAAGGTGATCCGGCCTTCGACGATCGCGAAGACGCCGATGCCGGCCCTCACCCAGGCAACCGAGTTGCCGGCGCCAAAGTAATAACCGAAATAGAAGCCCATGCCGACGCCAATGGTCAGCCTCTTTTCGTCTTGTACGACAGATGTTTTCTTCTCGATGTAGAAGCCGAATTTTGCCTCGTAGCACCCAACCGGGACGCTAAAGGCCCGGAACCAGTCATAGCCAATGCTGGTCCGCCAGGGGAAACCGACGTCAATCAGGAAGTCCCAGTTAAAGCCCCATTCAAGCGCGAACTCGCCCGACTTCAGCATGCCTAGCATGTTGAAGGCCGGGATCATGAGGTTGGTGCGGAAGCGATCCTCCGCCCGGGTTGGCCCGGGAATATAGGCAAGCTCCAGGCTCTCCTGCTTGAAGACAGATTTCACCCACGGCGCCCAAAGCCGGATGCCATAATAGTGCTGGTCGTGGAGGACAAATGAGCAGCGGGTGAAGAGTTCACCCAGCTTGAAGCTCATCCCGAACAGCCAGCTTTCGCGGTCGAGCAGTTCGACATCCCGGAACACCAGGGGATCGGTGGGGTTCGAATGCGGGTCCATGAGGCCGGACAGCATGCCGTCGGGATCGCTATCGCCTGGGTTCTCCTCCAAAAGATGGTTCAGGGCTGCAGCTGGCAGCGCCACGTTATGGGCGATCAGCAGCCAGTAGAGCTTGAAGAACCCACCGCCATCGCCACGCGCCTTGGAATCGTAATAGGCGACGAGCCCCTTGCGCAGGTTCTGCTCATCCGGCGCCTTCGGATCGCGCGTCGGGTGCAGCATCAAGAAGTCGAGCTCGCTCCCGGCGGGTAGCGGCGACCAGTTGAAAATCCGAAGCGTCAACTTCTCGGCCACAATGGCGCCGGCGTTGGGGTTGGGCGGCAAGCGGCGTGTGTTCGCCTTCACCAGATAGGCAGGCGAGATAAGCAGCTTCTCAATGTCGATCCGCAGGACGCCGAAAATGTTCAACGACACATCGCGGCCATCGAGCCCTCGGATGCCGAGATAGGCGGCATCCGCATGATCGCCTGTGATCCGCGCCGCGAGCGCCATGTTGAAGCTGAGGCCGCGGGCATCCACGAGACCGAAGCTTGGTGATTTGCCGAAGTCGACATGGAAATCCATATAGGCGAGGTAGACATTGGCCTGGCCTGTCGCATCGAAGTTGCTCAGCCAGACATACCGGCCCTTGAAGGCCTCGAGCGCGTCGGCTTCGTTGCCGCGGATATAGCCCAACCCGGTGGGGACCAGTTCCACGCCGAAGAAGTTGACGGCGCGGGGCTTCGGCAAGGCGAAGCTGAGCGCTGGCAGGTCGAAGGCCAAATTGCGTCGAGCGCCGACCTCGATCTTGTAGCCGGACAGGGTCGGAAGTTGAATACGGAAATCCTGCAAGGTGAGGCGCAGGTCGGAAGCAGCCAGGTCGATCGGCAGGCCCGCAAGGTCCTTCGGCTTCTGCAATTGAAGTTCACCGTCAATGTCGATACTCGTCGAGCCCTTGCGCCGCGCCACACGCAGACGGCTGAGGTCGAACTCCTTGATGAAGGCGAGGTCAACATTAATTGGGAACGACTGGGGGAAGAATGCGGAGAAGACAAGGTCCTTCGGCCCATCCGGCTTGCCGGCAGGCGCCTGCAGGCCGCCGTGGATGACGAGCTTCCGAAATTTCTCGTCCTTTTTTCCCCACACATCCTTTGGATAGAGCTCCACCTCGATGTCCGCCGCCGCAAGCTGGGTCTGTCGGATGCGGACATCGAATTTGGTCAAGGCAAGCTGGACGTCCCGGATCAATCCAGGGTCGTTCGGCAGGTCCTTGCCGTTCGGATTCTTCTTGAAGATGTGCGCCCAGACGTCCAGGTGCGGGGGCTTGTCGACGGCGACCTTTGGCTGGCGGCCGCCGATAGCAATGTAGTTGGCGGTGATGTGATCAAACCCGACCAGGTCTCGCAGCAGCAAGTCGCGGCTGATATCTGCGACCGGGCGCACCAACAGCACGCCGACCCAGGCAGTATCCTTGAGGTCGGGGTCCAGATCGTCGATGAAGGCTTCGATGATACCATCGGTATCGAGTGGGCGATCCGCGGACTCGCGATAGGGTTCGACACCCAGTGGATCAGGCCGTTCCGGACCGCTATAGCCATGCACCACCTCCCGCAAAATGTCAGGCAGGCCGCGTTTGCGTGACAGCTTCACCACGACCGTGGTTTCGTCATCCAGAAAGCAGGTCCAGAGCTTGTCAGTGAAGGCACAGAGGTCGAAGCATTGCTGCCAGAGCGCGTCGACGAGCTGTTCATTGACGGCACGCGCAACCGGGAACCGGCGGGTGCGAAGGATGAATTCGGGTGGGTCCGACGATATATCCGACAGCCGCCGCAAAGGCGGATCAAGGAAGGCGTTCAGCGCCGCGAGCAGGCGTTCGGCATCCTCCTGAGAGGCTGGATCAAGCAGGCGGTCATAGACGTCATGCGTCAGGTAGGGGCCATATTTGGCGCGGATCGCTTCGATCGTCTTATCGGCCGAGTCGCGGTAGAGCTCGCCAAGCGCATTCCAGGTTTCATCGACACCCTGAATGACGCCCTGCAGCATGCCTGCTGCCGGGATATCCAGCGCTTCTAGCAGGGCGCTCACGTTGCTGACGTCAAACAGTTTCTTCAGCAGGCCGACATCGCAGCCCAATCGTGCGATCCGGCGCATCAGATCGTAATTGGCGGGGCTCCAGACATGCTCGAAGAGCAGCCGCAGTTCGGAAGACGGATCCGTCCAGTCGTCAGCCAGCTCATCCGGCGGCAAAGACGCGAGGTAATCCGCCAAGGCCTCGGCGTCATCGGGCGTGGCAGCGATGTCGGTGGCATTATCGCTTGTTCGCAGATAGGCGATCGCGGCCTCGAGCATCCTCAGGGCAACATCCACGTCCAAGGGATCCGCGCGCTGCGGGATGCCTATCCGATCGCGCAAGGCACTGACGTCCGCATCAGCGAATAATGCGCGCCAATTGCGTTCGAATTTGCGGAACATTTCATAGCCGGCCTTGTAGGCTCTGTCTGAAGCCTTGCTGAGCTTGTCGACAGCATCAGAGACCGCCCCCTCATCACCGCCAAACACCAGATTGGATAGATCGGTCGAGGCAGCACTCAGCAAATGGCTGGCCTGTGCGCCCTGCAGTTCCGGACCGATCCGTCCAGTTGAAGCGACGTCAGCTGCGGTTGGAACCTGTTCGAGGAGCCGTTGAAAGGCTTGATCTTTTGCGGGAGCCAGACGGGCACCATCGACGTGGCGCAACTCGCCGATCTGCGGCTTGAACAGTGTCACCAAGGCGACGTTCGCATCTCTGAGGCGCTGGCTGGCTATTCTGACGATCGGGCCATCGCTCAAAGATTGGCCGTCAATGTTGATCCGGTCTGGCCCCGCGAGGTTCGCCAGCGCAAACGCCGTGTCGATGGTCGGCAGCGAGAACGCGCCGCCGCCAGCAGCTCGCAAAAGGTAACTGGCCACCGGGGACGGAGCAGCGGTCGCGGAACCGGGTGCTGGTTCTGGCCGCACATCGCGTTCCTCACGCAGCGCCCGTATGGCCCATTGCCCCGCCTCTCGGAATTCGAGGAACGTGTGATGGAACCGCCTTTGGCCGGTGATCATCTTCGGTTCGAGCTCAAGGACGACCTCGTCCTGCCCCGCCATCGCTGTTGAGTTCGCCCACTCCAGGCGGACGCCCCGCGACAGCCCGTTGAGCTCGCGCGGCATATCAGAGGCCGAGAGCGGGACGATCCCGCCGCGGATGAACCAAGGCTTGGAGAAACTACTCTTTGCAACGCCATCGTCGCAGAAGATGGAATAAAGTGCAGTAGGGTCGAGCGCCCGGAGCCGACCGGACGCTCGCACCGTCGACCCATCCGGCGAGCCGACCAGATTGGCAAAGTTCGTCGATATCCATTTGTCGGCGTCCGTGGCCTCGTAGACGACGTCCAGGGTGCCGTAGCGCGAGGTGATGGGCAGCGGCGCCTGCGGTGCAAAGGCGATCGGGTAGCCGTGCTCGTCCTGATACCGCAGCAAGAGCATAATGGGATCGGCTGCCACCGCCAGCGACCGCTCCCAGGTCATGGCGCCATTGGCGCCCCCTCGCCCCGCAATCCTCAGCTGTCCGTTGGCCAGTGCATGCTGGAAGAGGAACTGGTTGCCATTGTCGTCAACAGCGGACGTGTCAAGCAGATCGGCATGGACAAAGAGCGCTCCCGACTCCGGTCTCGCGCTGAAGTCGAAACCGGCGCTGTCGATCGCAAGCCCGTCGATAATGAAGGATTGATCAGGTTCGAAAGCCTGATGGGATGCCAGCTGATAGGTGAAGCTGTCATACCAGACCAGCTTCGGTCCAGCGGCATGCAGCGGTCGGTGCACGGCGGTCGGCTGGCGCAGGTCAATCAAGACAATAACTGCCCGCGTCGAGCCGAGGTCGATATTGATACCCTGTGCAAGGCGAGCCTGGAGCCAGTCAAGGGCTGTAGCGTTGCGGTCGACGATCTGAAGTCCGAGGGCAAGATCGGGAGAGACAGACAGGGTCGGTGAGGAGAGATTGCGCGGCGGCCCGTCCGGGAGATACAAGGTGGCGACCAAGTTGGCGCGCGAGGCAGCGCCGAAGGCGACAGCGTTTCCCGTGATCACCACGGCGCCATGCCACAAAAGGTCGAGATCGATATCCTGGATCTTGCCCTTGATGGCCAGTTGGAGGGTCTTGGCCGCTGAGGCGAAGGTGTAGGTGCCTATAACGTTGACCCTACCCAGACTGTTGAAACTGTGCGCACCCTCAGCCAATTGCAGCTGTGCGCCGAAAAGAGAGAGGACGGGCATTTGGGAGCTCCCGCTCTAGGGTGTGCAGATGCGGCGCTGGCTCGCGGAGAGTTGCACCACGGCGTTGGGGCGGCCCGCCCGCTGCTCTTTGCCCCAGCGGACGGTCGCGACGTCAGACGGGGAGAGCAAGGCCAGGCTAGCGTAGGTAATGGTCTCGAAAGTTGCTTGCCGGTCGTCGACGGTCAAGGTTCGAAGTCCCGGTTCGGTGGCGACCACCTTGTATCGGGCGCTCGTGCCTGCCGGCATGATCCGCAGAAGGCGCCACGGCTCGGTGCGTAGAGCGACCTCTGCCGCCTGGCCCGGACAGATACGGGCGGCGTTCCAGTCTGCGAGACTCCAGCGACCTTCCTCGAGCTCGGCCTGCTTCATTGCGACGCCATGGCGCTCGACTTGGGCAACGGCGACCGCGACGGCAGATAGCTTTAAGTAGTAGCCTTTGCCCCCATGCAGGTTAGACGCCTTCCGACCGATTGCATCCAGCGGCCGGTCGAGCGCATCGATCTGACGCGGCTCGCGGGTTGGGGCGTTTTGGCTGTCCGCGCAGGTATCAACGAGATAGGTGGTCGACAAGACGCTCCCTGTTCCCGCCGCCGAATGGAAGGCGGGGCAGAACCGCGTCATGTCGATCTGAAGCTGCGACGGCTTGGTTCCGTCCGCCTTGCGCAGGACGAGCGCCCGTGAATCGATAAGCGCGTTCCAGAGTTCGATGCGATGCTTCTGCAGCTCAGCCTGGGTCGATGCGTCAATCGGCGGGGGGGCGGAATCCGTCGCGAGCACACCCATCAACAGGTTCGCTTCATCCGCGGTAAGTTCACCTTGGGCATGCCGGATCGGGAGGCGGATGTGCTCGGAAAACGGCGGGTAGAAATTCGGTGAGACGCCGGTGTCGGGCACCGGGCTGCCTTTCAAGAACGTCACGATATGGACGACGTCGCCAGGCTCGAGGGCAAAATTGTCCTGCGCCCGATTTATCCCCGGGTCGTTCTCCGGAACGACGTAGCGCTCGGAGAGTCGGGGGGCGGCGCAGCCCTGCAAGGCAAGGCCTGCCACGAATGTCGCGGCCAAGATTGGCGAAAGGCGCCTCATGATCCGGCCTCTTGGCTTCGGGCGGCACGCGTTCGAGGGCGCGATTTCGCACGGCTATCAGCAGAGACCGGTCCAGGATCAGGAAATGGGATGCCATCCGTGTGAAGCGCAAAAGTCCGATCCAATCGCAGCAGCGGCAGCTTGCTTGCCTTAGGCGCCGTCGGGTCGCGCAGTGCGTTCAACACCTCCAATGACTTCGACAGAACCTCAGCATATTTTCCGGCCAGACGCGTCGTGCGTCCGTTGAGGAACGCGGAGACGAGCTTCTCCTCCTCCTTGCGGGTCCAGGTGCTGACGTCCTTGCCGCTGAGCCTGGCGTCATCGACGAGGAGCGCCGGCGCTTCTCCGGCATGCCCAGCGTCGGTGATGTGTCTTGGTCGGAAAACGTGCCAGCGCATCAGCAGAGCCACCGTCCGCTCGCTCTTGAAGACGTCCTTCAGCGACTTCGCACCTGGCGGAGCACCGTCGATGAAGGGAGTCGCGAGTACATCGCGGATCCGTTGGCGGGCGAAGGGCCAGACGGATTCTTGGAGACCTGGCGAATTTCTGAGCGCATACTGGACCCGGTAGAAGCTGTGCCAGGTGCGGAGCCAGTCGCGCCCGGTGAGCGATGGCGTGGCGAGCTTGCCAGCGGCGTCGACAAAGCCGATTTCGGCGCGATAGGTGCGGTCACTTTTGTTGAAGAGGCTTTTCGACCAAGCCACGCGCGGACTGAGCCCGAAGTTGAGGAAGAGGTCACGCAACTCACCTGCTGAACGCGTGGCGAAATAGGCGAGGAACGCGCCAAGCTCTGAGGCGCCGACGTCGCCCGCGGGAAAAGCCGTGTAATGATACGGGCCTGCCGAGAGGACCGAGGTGTCCCAGGCGTTGATCCCGTCGAAGACGCCCGCCTCTACCTGGGCCAGCGCCTTGATTACCCGGAAGGTGGATTGCTTTTCCGGCGTCAGCTCCGACCAGGCCTGGCCCACGACGTGATCGGCATCGAACGGCGTCAGCGATTGCGCGACCGTGCTCTGCGAGCCCCAGATAAGGGTCGCCTTGTCTTTTTTCTTAGCCTTCACCACCCGCCGGACCGCGGTGCCCACCGGCGGCTTCCAAGGCTTGCCTTGGTCGTTGAGGTCCAGGCGATCAGTAAAGTCGACGGCGTATACGCGCGGCTTTTGGTCGGTCAATTCATCGTGGAAAATGAAGCCTTGTGCGACGACCTTCTTCCATGGGTCCTTAGGATCACCCGGAGAGATGGCCTGGAAAATGACGGGCGCGCGCAGCTGGTTCTGTCGCCATGCCAGAATGGCAGCGCGCGTTACCGCGTCGGCATCGCCGCTCGGGTATGTGGTCGCGGGTAAGCCCGCTGCCGCACTGACCTGGCGAATCTGGACCTGCTTAAGGCGGTCCGCGTCGATATCACCAGCTGCCTGGGAATCCTGCGCACCGTACTGGCCGCGCGCTGCGATCTGAAACTCGCGCACCAGCATGCCCTGCCGCTCTTCGCGCTGACCGGAGGGCGTGCCGGCCGGCAAGCGGAACCAGATCTCATCCAGCTGGTCTTGGAGTCCTTGATCGAAAGCCAAGCACCGCCCCCTCAAAACGCTGGCCAGCCTACAACCTCATCTAGGCATGTAATTGCGAATACTTCAAGCCCCAATTGAAGAGAGCGACGGGATTCTAGCGAACGGAGAAAAGGGTGGAGACGTTGTTGTCTGAGGTCCGGATCGTTTGGATTTAACTTTCACGCAGAGTGTAGTTCTTGGAATAGCAGGTAGAATATCTAATACCAATCCTCGTTGATTAGAACTCATGAGCCCATTGCCGCCGACCGATGGTCTTGATCTTCCATGGTCGGTCCTGCAGTTTTCGCCAGGCATCGCAGCAGTGATCGACGATGTCCTCGTAGGATTTGAAGACGCGGTTAGAGAGCCAGTTTTCACGCATGAACTGCCAGATATTTTCGACGGGATTGAGTTCGGGTGATTTCGGCGGCAAGGGCAGGATGGTGATGTTCTCAGGGACGGCCAAAGCGTTGGACATGTGCCAACCTGCCTGATCCATGATCAGGATAGCGTGCGCATCGTCGGCGACGTTCCGGGAGATTTCGATGAGATGCTGGTTCATGGCATGGGTATCGCACCAGGGCATCACGAGGGCTGCTGCCTTTCCGTGTTTGGGGCAGATCGCACCGAAGATGTAGGCCGAGCGGGTGCGCTGGTCGTGCGGTGCAGAAGGCCTTGATCCACGCTTGGCCCAGCGGCGCGTGATCTTGTTCTTCTGGCCGATACGCGCCTCGTCCTGAAACCAGATTTCGATCACTTTGCCCTTGGCGGGACCTCCGGCGACCTCTGCCACAGCACAGGGGAAGCTTTTTTAAAAGCCTCGACCGCATCGGCATCTTGCGCATGATGTCTCGGGCGAGCCGAGAGCTTGCGATAGCCCATCGAGCGCACTTCGCGCCCCAAGGTCTGCTGGCTCACCGAGATGCGGAATTCCTCCCATAACCATTGCGCCAAATCACACAGTCGCCAGCGCACGACGCCATTGAGATAGGGCGTCGGGCCGCACTCGATGGCTTGCGCCAAGGCCGCGCGTTGATCGTCGTTGAGCAATGATGGTTTGCCCGGAGCTTTGCCATTGATCAGCCCGTCGGGACCCTGCGCGTTGAAGCGCACCACCCAGTCACGCACGATCTGCAGGGTCACGCTACCGAGCCTGGCAGCATCCGCGCGTGAGCTACCATCATAAATAGACGCGAGCGCCAGGAGCCGCCGCGCCTGGCGGGCATCCTTTGTCTGTCGGGCCAGAAGCCGTAGTCCATCCCCATCAAAATCTGATCGCAAGCAAATTGCCGAACCCATCGCAAACCTCCGGTTTGCCCCATCGATTCAGATTCGTCGGCTTTTGGAAATCCCAAGAGTCAGCATTATTGACGCTTGGTATAAGAAAGACCTGTGCGCGGATATTTGTAGACGTTTGGAATCATTGATGATTCAATACCTTCGTCGGAAGATTGAGGTGCGCGATGAGCCGTCGCCGGATAGGACAGGAAGCATTCGGATTTGCCGATGATCGGGGATCGTCATCTTCTCTTGA
>NZ_JBFRDU010000044.1:0-36738 GCF_052113965.1 Rhizobium sp. RAF56 | reverse complement strand
CTAAGAGGAGAGAACTCCAACGCGGATTGGTACGGCGCCGAGATTGCCGCGACGCGAGATCTGGGGGTTGAGCACATCGACTTCAGGATGTCTGCGACCACGGAATTTACGCCTCAGCGTGCTAGCGAAATCGTTGCGATAATGGAGGCAGCGCCGAAACCGATCCTTATTCACTGCCAGGGCGGTTCGGATCGAAGCGGCCTCGTTTCAGCGCTCTACAGCAATCGCATTGCCGGCGTCGCAGCCGAGACGGCTGAGCGGCAGCTTTCGTTCTACTACGGCCACGTCGGCGTTCCGCACCTATCAGCGGCCTATGCCATGGACGAAAGCTGGGAAGCGCTTGAACTTCCCGACGGAGACAGCGGACGCCATCTCGGCGGCGAAATTTCGCGCCAGGAAGAACTCCCCTCGCTCACCCGCTAGGACCAGTGGCCCCATTCCTCAACAAGCTGCTTTCTTCAGCACACAGGAATGTTTCAACTATCTTTGAGGGGCTTGAGGCAACGACCGAAGTTAGGCGGTGATGAAGTCAGCCAGATGCTGTCGTGGTTGATCTCCCCAAAATCAGGGCAGGATGAACCTCCAATTAGAGGGCGAAAAGTGATGGAACAGAGACCCCTTGCGTTGCGCGATATCACCGAACCGACCCTCGCCCTCGACTGCCACAAATGCGGTCGGCACGGTGAACTCAATGTCAAAAAACTACGTCAACGCTATTCCCCTGACTTGTCGAAGTCCTAGTCGAGATCGCGTCGCGGGATTGCAAGTTTCGAGAACGCGGCCAGACCGATCGGTGCGCGGCATTCTGCGGCCAGCTTGAGGCAATGCGGGTAGCGCCGGACGACGGTGGCAATGCCTGTGCGAAAGCAACGCGCGGAGAATAGCGATGCCGTCCAGGCGCAAGTGTCCGATACGATCAATTCACCTACGCGATCGACATCGTCGACGCTGAGGATAACCTCGCGGAACACATTGCCGGCGCGAACAACATGTTCGTCGCCAACCGCGCCTTTGAGCAGCTGCTGTTTTACCACAATGAGCGAATGATCCTGATGCTGTGCGAAGGCGGGCGGGTGATGCGTCGCGAGCACGGTACCGGCGGCTGGCATCGAGAGTTCATCGCTCGGACGTTGGGGCCGCCGGAATGAGTCGCAATAACCGGAAGCCCGAACGCATCGAGCCGGAAGAGCGCCTGATGGACATCGCCGGTTGGGAAATCCTCTTCGCCCTCTGTCAATGCAGGCGGGTCGTCGAGGTCAGCATCACGCAGCTAAAGCGGAAGTGTGGACCAGAGCCAGTATTGCCGGCGTTGGAGTCAATGCTCAGATGCGCGGAGTTTCGAGATGCTACGAAGGGCTTCCTCCTCGTGAAGATGCCGCGGTAATCGAGCCACGCGATCAGTTTCACCTAATTTTCATGTGATCTAGAAGAAAGCCTATCCGCGTTCACCCAATGGCAGCGGATAGGTAGAGCTTTGGCAAGCTCTTTGAGGCTGGCGTCGCCCCGATTAACGTCGGATCGTCGCCAGCCTCGAATGTGTTGATCTGCGCACTCGGAGTCGCATTCCGACGGGGGTGCTGTCTCAAGTTGGCCGCACCGTGGGGAATAAATATTCTCCTTCTGCGCCACGTTGGGTCGGCTAGGATGTCCGGCGAACGTTCGTCTTATGTTCTAATATCGACGGACTTCAAGGCCATGATTGGTCCGCAGGTGTGCTAAGGCTAGACACTGGTACGCTAGTCGACCGCACCTGCGTCAAGTCTTCATCCCGCCGAGGTTCTATGTGACGATCCCAAAGTGGGAGGCATGCGATGCAAATTTTGGGAGCCGTATCTGCATTGCTGCTCCACGCTGAACCTCAGCCGCAGACTGAAGCACCGCCACAGCAGACGCCGGAAGGGTGGGTGGCGAACTACATGCTGGCTGCCGATCTGGCTGAGAACTGCCGCGCGTTCTTGAAGATGCGTCTGGCGGGCAATCGTATTGGCAGTCCTGCGGATGCAATGAAGGCGGGCACCTGTTATGGTTATGTCATGGCTGCCTTCGATGCCTACGAGATCGAAGGTGATCGCGTCTATTTCGACGAGAAGATGCCAAAATTCTGCTTTCCTGCTAGCGTCAGCAACTTTAAAGCCGAGGAGCTAACCGAGATCGTTGCCAAATTCCTCAACAAGAAACCGGAGCAGCGCGTCCTGGATAGCACGTCAGCGGTACGGCGTGCACTGGCCGACAAGTTCCCCTGCCACCAGATCATCTCGCATGGCCTATTCAAGGCCGGCCAGGCGCAAGCCCTCGATGTACCTGGCGCGGTCCTCAACTCGGATGAGTGGATGGTATTTTTCGACCCAAGCAATGCTGACGTTTGGCTGGAGACGCTTGCATTCGACGAGACCCTGTCGCGCAACGTCTAGGTCGCCCGCGAGCCCTGCGGCTGCGGTGAGCGTGCGCCAGGCGGTACCAAAGTCGGGCCGAAGCTGGACCGCACGCCGCTCGGCAGTCACCGCGTCGGCGTAGCGGCACGCGACCAGATGGCATAGCCCTTCGACCGACAAGTTCGCGGCCTGCGCGTAGTCGCGCGGGCTCAGTCGACTGGCAATCTCTAACTGGCGATAGCCCTCCTCCGCAAGTCCGGCATAGCCGTAGGCGACGGCCAAAATGACGCGCGCAAATGCGAAACATGGGTTGCGCTGCAACGCTTCGTTCAGTTCTTCAACCGCCGGTCCAAAGCGTCGCGAAAATGTGAAGACATAGCCCGCGGCCAGATGTCCCCACGGGTCATCTGGATCGAGGTCGATCGCTCGTTGGGCGAGAATGAGGCCATCAGACACGCCGCGGTCGAAATCCATGTTGCCAAGCGTCACCCGCGTGGCAAAGATCCAAGCCAGCAGGCTGTGCGCCCGTGCGTAGCCGGGATCGAGTTCAATGGCTCGGTTCAGGAGGTTGATGCCGTTGTCGTCTTTTTGGGAAACCCAGGTCCAGATATAGGGCATGGCCCGCACGACGCAGCCCCAGGCGTCGAGGCTTTCCGGGGGCTTGGTCTGTAGGCGAAGATTTTCGGCAGCGTAGAGCTGGGGTTCAATCGCTGCGACAACACTGGCGGTGATCTCGTCCTGCACCGCGAAAATGTCGGCAGTAGGCCGGTCGTAGCGCTCTGCCCATATGTGGTTGTCGTTGGTCGCGTCTATAAGCTGCCCAGTCACCCGCAGCCGCTCGCCTGCCTTGCGGACGCTACCTTCGAGGACGTAGCGAACGCCAAGTTCACGAGCTACCTGGCGGATGTTAGGTGCCTTGCCCTTGTACGCGAAGGTCGAATTCCGGGCGATGACGAAGAAGCCTCGCGACTTGGACAAGGCGGTAATTATGTCTTCGGCGATACCGTCACCGAAATACTCTTGTTCAGGGTCGCCGCTCATGTTCTGGAACGGCAGGACAGCGATCGATGGCTTGCCGGGCGACGTAGTCTGCCAAACTCCGCCGGTTATGGCGGGTTGCACAAGCCGCAGCCGAAAGGCGTGGACCGGCTGTACGATGTTCCTCAGCGCCTGCTCACCTATATCTTCGAAGGTAAAGTCTACTCTTCCGGCGGCATCTTCCTGCACGCGTGCCGACACGCAAATCCCGCCGGGCTCCGCAATACCTTCCAGCCGCGCGGCGATGTTGACGCCGTCACCGAAAATGTCGCCGCCCTGCTCCACTATGTCGCCAACATTGATACCGATGCGGAAATCTATGCGTCTATCCTCAGCCTGGCCGGCGTTGCGGCTGGCCATATGAGTTTGCACTTCAACCGCGCATCTTACTGCGTCAACGACGCTCGTAAACTGAGCCAGCAATCCATCGCCGGTGGTTTTGACAATGCTGCCACCGTTCCGCACGATGCTCGGATCAAAGACGTCGCGGCGATGATCGGTCAGCCGGGAAAGCGTTCCCTCCTCGTCAATCCCCATGAGACGGCTATAGCCAGCCACATCGGCGGCGAGGATGGCAAGAAGCTTGCGTTTGGTCTGATCCGTTGCCAACCCTCAACTCCTCCGACGAAAGCCAGATCATACGCCAACTCCAAGCGGTCTGCGAGCGATGCCGCGAAGCGAGACGGTGGGCTGTGGGTTAGGCGCTGCCGCCCGTATACCACAAGCAAAAAAATTGGAGTCAATAGTGGATAGAACTTTGGAAGGAACTTTCACCTGATCGCCCCAAGCTCGATGACCGTAGAAGGAGCGGAACTATCAGATTCGCGGGTTGCTGGTGGCTTCGTTCGATAACCTCGGGCGTGCTTCTGTCGGGTGAGGTCCAGGAAGAGGGCAACCGCATCCTGCTCCCGCTCGAAATGGTGGATCAATGTCTGGCCCTTGGCGCCGATCCTGCCCCATCGCCGCGTCAGGCAAAGTTCACCGAACAGGTTGGCCTCGATCGACATTGCATAGAAGCGAGCCATGTTCTTGGCGTGGTCCTTGCGTTCCACATAGAGCTGATAGGGCTGTGCGATCATGGCCGAGATTCGCGCGTTTCGAATCTGCGGTCCAACGACATTTATGAATCGGTTTCGGGCAATCGATTCAATCTAGTGAAGCTTTCCAATGGTGAGGTGTTGGGCGATCCGCCTTCGGCGTACGGCTCTATTCGCCAAGGCGAACGAAGCCCGCAAACGGTCTTCGCCCATTCGGGTCACGATCCTCTCGCGGTCGCGGCGGTATTGATCAGTACCCGAGATAGCCGAGGATATCCGCACCATAATATTCGCCCTCCTCGTCGGGATGAGCAATGACCTCGCCGGTGGCTTCATCGACCAATGCCTTGTCATCTTCCCGGACGGCGGCCGCCACTTCGTGGATTCGGCATTCCTCGATCGCGTCTTCACCCGAAACCCGAGCCTCGCAGGCTTCCCAATATCGCATTGATGGATCCTCCCGTGTTCAGATTGGTTCGGACGAAGCCGGGACTTCGGCACGGTCAGCGCGCTGTTGAAATCTGTTCTCCCCGACGCAGGACTTCATGTCTGATCGGCGGAACCAGATCGCGCGGCCGCATCGCAATGGCGCGTTGCCGGCGGTGAAGACGATCTGCTCGTCAGCACGCATGCGAAGGACTTCGTGCGGCTGGATCAGCTGCCTGGAGGCGAGCTGTTTCGATCGAGTTCTTGACGATCCACGCGATTGAAAACTGCGACTCACCTGATCGATCTCGACCGTGGTCGTGCCGCATCGGCGCGAGATATAATCGGCGGTTTCCGGATCATTGATTGCCGCGAATGAGATCCAGCTGACGCTCTCGAACCATTTGCTGGACGCGTCGCGACCGCCGTAGGTTTCCCGTAGCTGGCCGATCGACTGATAGATCATCGTGAGCGTGATGCCATATTTTCGGCCGGCGTCGCGCGCTGTCTCCAGCTCCCGCATGTAACCGAGCCTTGCCACCTCATCGAGGAGAAACAGTGCCCGGCCTTTGATCGCCCCATCGCGATTATAGATCGCGTTGAGGAAGGAGCCAATGATGACGCGCGCCAGGCCGGAATGCGTCTCCAGCGTCTTGAGGTCGATATTGATGAAGACGTCGGTCTCGCCATCGGCCAGCGCTTCGGTGGAGAAACTTGAGCCCGACACCAGCGCGCCGTAGTTCGCATAGCTCAACCAGTGTGTTTCCTTGATCGCATTGGCGTAGACGCCGGAAAAGGTCTCGGGCGTCATGTTGACGAAGGCGGCGACATTCTCCTTCACGAAGTCGGAGGATGAATTGTCGTAGATCTCCTGCAGGCGAGCACGGAGCTTTGGCTCCGGCTCCGACAGATTGGCGCGGACCTGCCGCAACGTCTGTTGCTTCTTATCGGTATGTCCGGACAGGCAGACATCGGCGATCATCGCGGTCAAAAGCTGAAGTCCGGATGCGCGAAAAAAGTCGTCGCGGACGCCAGTCGCGCGGCCGCTGTCGCTCATGATCCAGGACGCGACGGCCGCGATATCCTCTTCCTTGCTGCCACCGTGGCGACCGATCCAGTCGAGCGCGTTGAACCCCGAGTCGGCGTTCTTCGGATCGAGGACGATCACGCGCCGGCCGGCTTTGCGCCGGTGCTCCATCACCATTGGCGCCACTTCGTTTGATGGATCGAGCACCACGAGCGAGCCGCCCCATTTGAGCGCCGTCGGGATCGTGACAGAGGTCGTCTTGAAACCACCTGAACCGGCGAAAACGATCCCATGCGATGAGCCGAACGAGCCGTCGAAGCACAACAGCGGTGCGGAACCGCCCCTGCCCCAGGTCGTCGGCTCGCCTGGCCGAAACGACGTGGCGGCTGGATCGTCCCGGTCGACACGATATCGCTCGCCGATGACGATACCGCCCGTTTCCGGAAAGATCTTTTCCGCCTCCTGGATCGTCATCCAGTCCGCTTCTCCGTGCAGGGCGCGTTTGCCCCGGATGCGTCTCGGCTCGCTTCGCGTAAATGCCGCATTTCCCATCCTCGCAACACGCAGCGCGAAGAAAGTCGCGAGCAGCACGATGCCCGCTCCTGCGATGGTCGAGGGGTCGGCATAGGACAGAAGCGTTGTTCCCGTGGGGACTTGGTCGGCAAAAGCCAGCAGGCGCGATCCCTCGCGAAGCGCTGCGACAAGGATAACGCCGAGACCACCCGCGACAACGCTCCAGCCTGCGGTCTTGACGTTGACCGATCCCCTCGTGCCGAACAGGAAGACGACGCCGCATGCCCCGGAGAGTGCATAGGGCAGTGCAAGCCCGATCCGCCCGAGTACCAGTTTCGCGTGATCCGTCGTACCGAATGCCGATAGCCAGCGCTCGATGCCCGGAACAATCAACGCGATCGCCAACATGGCAACGGCTGGAATGGCGGCAAAAAGGATCCTCCTAAGCGTCATCGGCGAATGCCTTCGCGCCGAGTTCACTCAGACGCGTTCGCTCCGCCACGTCGGCCCTGATCCGCGCGCCGGCATCGATCAGCAGCCCGAGCAAGAGCGCGCGTTTCTCGTAGCGAAGGCCTGCCTTGACGATCAGGCCGCCAAGTTCAATTTTCTCCCGCGCGTCTTTCTTCCGAGCCTCGGCCGTCGACATCTTCTGCATTCGCTCAAGCCTCAGCAGACTGGCCCGCAGCCTCGCGCGCGCCGTTCGGCGGCGTGGTCGCAGTTTCGCGCCCGTGAGCGGATTTCGTTTCTCCGCGAAACCGACCAGCGACCTCTTCGAATGCCGACAGAAGATCAGCCTCTTCTATCTCAATTTCTCCGAGCCCTGCCCGCAACGCGATCCGACCGATGCGCTCGGCGTCACGTGTTTCGGCCAGCTTGAGTTGCTCCTGCAGGCGAGCAATCTCTTCCCGGATCTTGGCGGCTGGCTTCTTCATTGGCGTCGCTTCCTCGTTTCTTATGGTCCGATGAAGACGAACCCTGCCCCGAATTTTCACCCGCTGGAAAGGTGCAATGTTGCACCTCGCCAAAGCGTCAGCATTTGGCGAATGATCCCGCCGTTCCGAAGGAGCGGATCCAAGGGCGCAATTATACGTCGCTGACGCGACGCCCTGCTCAAGGGCCCTGTCAATGGACTGGATTGGGCCAGCCGCTCTCGACGAACACATTGAAATTGTTCGATCTAGGAGCTCGTTCTCGCCGTGGCCGTTCCGCATTTCTCAGTCAGCATCGTTGCCCGCGGCTCGGGCCGCAGCGCCATGCTGTCAGCGGCCTACCGGCACTGCGCCAAGATGGAATTCGAGCGGGAAGCCCGGACAATCGATTACAGTCGCAAGCAAGGGCTGCTGCATGAGGAGTTCGTCATTCCCGAAGACGCACCCGACTGGCTGCGGTCGATGATTGCAGAACGATCGGTCTCTGGCGCATCGGAAGCCTTCTGGAACAAGGTCGAGGCATTCGAGAAGCGGAGCGATGCGCAGCTTGCCAAGGATGTGACCATTGCCCTGCCGATCGAGCTGTCCGCCGATCAGAACATCGCCCTCGTCCGCGACTTCGTCGAGCGGCACATCACTGCCAAGGGCATGGTCGCCGACTGGGTGTTTCACGATGCTCCCGGCAATCCGCACATCCATCTGATGACAACCTTGCGGCCACTGACCGAGGACGGGTTTGGCGCGAAGAAGGTCGCGGCTTTGGCACCGGATGGCAATGCTGTCCGTAACGATGCCGGCAAGATCGTCTACGAGCTTTGGGCCGGGAGCGCTCACGACTTTAACGCGTTCCGCGATGGCTGGTTCGCCTGCCAGAACCGGCATTTGGCACTCGCCGGTCTCGACATCCGAATCGATGGTCGCTCCTTCGAGAAACAGGGGATCGAGCTGACGCCGACCATCCATCTCGGCGTCGGGACGAAGGCGATCGAGCGAAAGGCAGACGGCGGGGAGGAGAAGGTCGCGCTCGAGCGGTTGGAGCTGCAGGAAGAGCGGCGTGTGGAGAATGCTCGGCGGATCCAGCGCAATCCGGAAATCGTGCTCGACCTCATCACCCGCGAGAAGAGCGTCTTCGACGAGCGCGACATCGCCAAGGTCCTCTACCGATATATCGACCATGGGGCGCTCTTCCAGAACCTGATGGCGCGGATCCTGCAGAGCCCGCAAACGCTCCGGCTCGACCGTGAGCGGATGGAACTCGTCACGGGCATTAGGGCCGCGGCCAAATACACGACGCGAGAGCTGATCCGGCTTGAAGCGCAGATGGCCAATCAGGCGATCTGGCTGTCGCAGCGATCATCTCATGACGTCAGCCGAGTGGTTCTGAGCGGCGTCTTTTCGCGGCATGACCGTCTGTCGGATGAGCAGAAAACCGCGATCGAACATGTCGCAGGTCCGGAGAGGATTGCTGCCGTGATCGGCCGCGCCGGCGCCGGCAAGACGACGATGATGAAGGCAGCGCGAGAGGCGTGGGAGACGGCCGGTTATAGGGTCGTCGGTGGCGCGCTTGCGGGCAAAGCGGCGGAAGGCTTGGAGAAGGAAGCTGGCATTGCCTCCCGGACGCTGTCTGCCTGGGAACTAGGATGGGATCAAGAGCGACACCGGCTTAATGACAAAACTGTCTTCGTCCTCGACGAGGCAGGAATGGTCTCGTCCCGGCAGATGGCCCGCTTCGTCGAAACGGTGACCATGTCCGGTGCCAAGCTCGTCCTGGTCGGCGATCCCGAGCAGCTGCAGCCGATCGAGGCCGGCGCTGCCTTCCGCGCCATTTCCGAGCGGGTTGGCTATGCGGAACTCGAGACTATCTACCGTCAGCGTCAACAGTGGATGCGCGATGCCGCCCTCGATCTGGCGCGTGGGAACGTATCGGCCGCGCTCGACGCTTATGCGCAGCGGGATATGGTGCGGACCGGTTGGACCAGGGACGAGGCGATCAATGCTTTGATCGCCGACTGGGACCACGAATACGATCCGGCCAAGGCTACCCTGATCCTCGCTCATCGCCGTGTCGATGTGCGTTTGCTGAACGAGATGGCGCGCAGCAAGCTCGTCGAGCGAGGGCTGATCGAGACCGGCCATGTATTCAGGACGGAAGACGGGACGAGGAATTTTGCGGCCGGCGATCAGATCATCTTCCTGAAGAATGAAGGGTCGCTCGGCGTCAAGAACGGCATGTTGGCGCGTGTCGTCGACGCCAAGCCGGGGAGGATTGTTGCTGAGATCGGCAATGGCGACGATCGGCGTCAGGTCGTGGTCGAACAGCGCTTCTACGCCAATGTCGATCACGGCTACGCCACCACGGTGCACAAGAGCCAGGGTGCCACCGTCGATCGCGTCAAGGTGCTGGCGTCGAGCACGCTGGACCGGCACCTGTCCTATGTCGCCATGACGCGTCACCGCGAGACGGCGGAGCTCTATGTCGGGCTGGAAGAGTTCGCGCAGCGGCGTGGCGGCGTGCTGATAGGCCATGGCGAAGCGCCTTACGAGCACAAATCGGGGAACCGCAACAGCTACTATGTGACGCTCGGCTATGCCGATGGCCAGGAGCGAACCGTGTGGGGTGTCGATCTCGCGCGAGCGATGGATGCGTCGGACGCCAGGATCGGTGATCGCATCGGCCTCAAACACGTCGGATCGCAGCGCGTCATGCTCCCCGATGGCACGGAGGTTGACCGCAATTCCTGGAAGGTCGTGCCGATCGAGGACCTGGCGATGGCCCGGCTCCATGAGCGGCTCTCGCGTGCCGGATCAAAGGAAACGACGCTCGATTATCAGGACGCATCGCACTATCGCGCTGCGCTGCGCTTTGCGGAGGCGCGTGGCCTCCATCTGATGAATGTCGCCCGCGCGATCGCACACGACCATCTCCAATGGACCGTCCGTCAATCGTCGAAGCTCGCCGAGCTCGGCGCGCGTCTCGCCGCCGTCGCGGCAAAGCTTGGCCTTGGCGGAGCGAGATCGACTGTATCGACAAGATCTGCAATCGAGGAGGCAAAACCCGTGGTCTCAGGCACGACAACCTTCCCCAGATCGATCGGTCAGGCGGTCGAAGACAGGCTCTCGGCAGACCCCAGCCTGAAGGACAGCTGGCAAGAGGTTTCCGCTCGCTTCCGTCACGTCTTTGCGGATCCGCAGGCGGCCTTCAAGGCCGTCAATGTCGACGCGATGCTGGCGAACGGAACGGTAGCAGCAACGACGATTGTGCGGATTGCCGAGCAGCCGGAAAGCTTCGGCGCACTGAAGGGGAAGACCGGTCTGTTTGCAGGAAGCGCCGAGAAGCAGGCGCGCGATACAGCACTCGTCAACGCGCCAGCCCTTGCCCGCGATCTGCGGGGCTTCATTGCGAAACGCGCGGAGACGGCCAGCCGCTATGAGGACGAGGAACGCGCGGTCCGCACCAAGCTCTCGCTCGATATTCCTGCTCTCTCTGCGTCCGCGAAGCAGGTGCTCGAGCGCGTGCGTGATGCGATCGATCGAAACGATATCCCCGCTGGTCTGGAATATGTTCTGGCCGACAAAATGGTGAAGGCCGAGCTCGAAGGTTTTGCCAAGGCCGTGTCGGAGCGCTTCGGGGAAAGAACCTTCCTTCCGCTTGCGGCAAAGACAGCGGACGGGAAGGCGTTTGAGGCAGCGTCCGCGGGTATGCAGCCGGCGCAGAAGCACGAGCTTCGATCCGCCTGGGACACGATCCGGACCGTCCAGCAACTGGCTGCGCATGAGCGCACAGCTGTGGCACTCAAACAGGCGGAAACCATGCGGCAGACCCAGACGAAAGGATTGTCGCTGAAATGACGTTTCTCATCTCCCCTACTTCGGCCGGTGGGCGTCAAAGATGCCTGGCTCTCGTTTTCCTCGCAATCTCCTGTGGCTTTGCGCTCGCAGTGATTGCCGGCGGCACCATCGGCGGCCTGCGGCTCAACACCACGCCCAGCGAGCCGCTCGGGCTCTGGCGTGTCGCACCCCTCTATCGCCCGGTTCAGGTCGATGACCTTGTGTTCGTCTGCCCGCCGGAGACCGACGCTGTTTTGCAGGGATTTGCGAGAGGCTACCTACGTTCGGGGCTGTGTCCGGGCGGCTTTGGCCCCCTCATCAAAACGGTGGCGGCAGTCGGCGGTCAGCACATCGATGTCGCCGGCGGCGTCACGATCGATGGACGGCAGATCGCAAGCTCGAACCTCGTGTCGCAGGACGGCCGGGGGCGGCCATTGCGCCCATACGAAGGAGGGACGGTTCCGCCCGGTTTCCTGTTCCTCCATTCGCCATTTCCCGGATCCTGGGACTCCCGATACTTCGGCCCGGTCCCGGCCTCCGGTGTCCTCGGTCTTGCGAAGCAGGTGCTCACCTATGCGCCCTAATTGGCTTCAACCCTTTGCCCTCGTTCTGGCTTCTGCCACGATTGGATACATTGGCTGGAGCGGGCAGGTCCTGGCCCTGCCCGCAGCAATCGCATTTCCCGCGCTTTGGTCGCTGGCACGCAGTCGTCGCACCGCCAGTGTCGTTTCAGCCGCCTATTTTTTGGCGGCCTCGCGTGGTCTTCCGCAAGGCGTGGCTGCCTTCTATCAATCGGACATCTGGCTAGGACTCATCTTGTGGCTGGTCGCCTCAACCGGCTTTGTTTTTGTTCATGTCGCGCTGTGGTCGCGTCATTCTGGGGGGTGGAAAGCCCTGCGATATACGATCGCGATGGTCCTCATTTCCCTTCCGCCCTTCGGCATTGTTGGCTGGGCGCATCCGATCACCGCGGCAGGCATTCTCTTTCCAGGATGGGGTTGGATCGGACTTGCGGCAGTGACAGCCGGTCTCGCGACTATGACAACGCGATATCGACCGGCTGCAGCCATGACCCTAATAGGTTTCTGGCTCTGGTCCGCCGCATTCTGGACCACTCCCGAGATAGGGCGGCACTGGCAGGGCGTCGACCTGCAGCTCGGAAATAGTCTCGGTCGAGATAACAGTCTTGCTCGTCATAGTGACCTTGTTGCAACGCTGCGCTTACAGCGCCGACCGGACGCCGGCAACATGCTCTTGCCTGAAAGCGCGCTCGGCTTTTGGACGCCATCGGTCGAACGGCTTTGGCGGCAGCAACTCGCCGGTGCCGATCTGAGCGTCATCGCCGGCGCGGCTGTCGTCGATCAGGAAGGATATGACAATGTTCTGGTTCGCGTCTCGGCCAGCGACAGTGAGATCCTCTATCGGGAACGCATGCCGGTGCCCGGCTCGATGTGGCAGCCCTGGCTGCCATTGATCGGAAGAAGCGGCGGGGGCCGAGCGAACTTCTTCGCAAATCCGATTGTGTCCGTCGGGGACCGGCGCGTGGCCCCGCTCATCTGCTACGAGCAACTGATCATCTGGCCCGTCCTGCAGTCGATGCTTCATGGTCCAGACCTCATCATCGCCGTCGGAAACGACTGGTGGACCAAAGGGACATCAATCATCGCCATTCAGCGCGCCAGCACGCAAGCCTGGGCACGGCTGTTCGACAAGCCCCTCATTATGTCTTTCAACACCTGATCTTCGGAGCCGTCGTCATGGACCCTGCCTTTATCAAACAGTGCGCCGATCCGGCGCTCAAGCCTGCTATTGTCGAGCAGTTCGTGTCTGCAGTCGGCTCCGGCGACCCGCTGGCTGTCACCGTAAAATCGGGCGGCCGTCTCATCCTCGTTCCCAAGCCGAAAACCCCTGACGAGGCCATGGGCATCGTTCGGGAGTATGTCGGCCGGGCGGTGGTCCGGGTCGGCGTGACGCAGTTTCCGGCCGGTGTCGGTGTGAAGAATACCTCCGAGATAAGTTCCGAGCTGGTCGAGCCCTGCGAGAACCTCCGTAAGGGATCTGCGATGTTTGCCAAGATTCTTCGGATCGTAAGAAAATGGTACGGCAACCCCGCAAACTCCGAGGTCTTTCCGCAAATCTTCGACGATGCGGTCTACGCCTGGAACACGGGCCAGTTCGAGGGTCAGGGCGTGTTTCAAAGTCAGGATCCCGGTGGCGCTATCGCGGAAACGAGCGACAAGGCGAAGGTGGTCGAGGCGGAGCCCGCTGATGCTGCGCCGGCTGAAAGCGAGGCCGAGCCCTCAAACGCAAACGACATCGGAGTGGCGGGTATCAGAATCGATCTGTCGAGGATCGGCGGTCAGAAATGACTTGTCGAGCAACGCTGAACGCGGGCCGGATCAAGGACCGATAATCGCAACCTTCAGGTCATCGAGCACATTCGCGAGACCCGGCGCCCATATCAACCTTGTCGCGCCGACAGCCTTCAGCTTGCCGATGGATCGATCGAACACGGCAAGATTTGTGTGCCCGTTTAGCCTTGAGGGATAAATGATGCCATCGACATGATCTCGATGTTCATGGAATGCGACAGCCCACTCGCGAGCAAGGGATTGTTTGGAGGATTTTGCCACATCGGTCGGCACACCCATCTTGATCGCGCCGTCGTCGCGTAGATCAACCATCGTCAGGGGCTCGATCACCTCGATCTGCGCAAACTGTCGGTCACGCAACTCTGACTCGGCAATTGGCAGATCACCGATTAACCCGTCGCGCTGATCCCTTAGCAAAGCTTCGAGAAAGCAGACTTTGACGGTGTCGCCCATGTAGAGCACGCCAAAGCGATTGGCGGGCTTTCGGCGCCGCGGGTCGCTGAAGCGGCTCGGTGTCTTTCCGAAGCCGAGCCGATCAGGGTATCTGCCGAGGTAGATGCGGCCGAACCGTGAGCCGGACGCAACGACATGTAGATGCAGGCTTGTTGTTTCGAAGCCGACGGGCGGTAGTGCATTTCCCATTTACCGGAAATCTCGCCCAACGCTTTCCGCTGCCGCGATCGCCTGTTCAGTCCGTCCACGCTCCAGAGCTTCACGACCCGTCAGACCATCCAGTTCACCATGCGGCTGGACCAGGAAGCGATAGACTGCCCAAGCTCCACCGAGCCTCTCGTGAAGGATAGGGAGTGCAGCAAATGGCTTGCCATCGGAATCGAGCTGCCAATCGGGGAAGCGATACCCACGCTTGGCACCGTCGAGTCCGAGCACCTGACCGTTTTGCCGCTTGGTATTGACTGTCACCCGCGTCGTGCCGAGCAGGCGAGCAAAGTCGTCAGCGCTGAGCATATCGGCGCGCTCGAGGATTTCTGCTGCTTTCGAGCGTCCGCGTGCCCGGGCTGCGGCAAGAGCTTGCTCAAGGCCAGAATCTGCGGTGCTGTCTTCATCAGACAGCGCAGGGGCGGCCAATGCGTCGTCTTCTACCGGGGTTACGACCATCTCGCCTTCCGGATCGACGTCAACGCGGAAGCTCACACGTCTGCCGGCGGTTCGACTCCTTGAAATCGCCTGACCATATTGCTGCAGCAGTGCCTGCACGCGCTTCGGCTTGTCGGACAGGACTTTGGTGGCACTATCCGGAACTTTAATTTTGAAGCCGCTCATACCTTCCGGCAGCGCACCGGCGCCTGTCGCCAGGAAAAAAGCCATGGACCTATCTGGTCCATCCCTTCGGGCCGAGCCGTCTTTGATGCTGGGTTTTGCCTTGGGAGATGCCATAACATTTCCTCCATACAGAAGTACTTATATGGCAAGGATGGATAAGTTCGTCAAGTTCGTAAAGGATTTTCAATTTATGGCACGCGTAGCACCCGATTGTAACGCTGACACTTCAATGGCCCGGTACCCGGTCAACTCAAGACAGAAACCGCTTTAAGCTCAAACCGGCGTACAAAATGTATGGTAGCTTTCCAAGGGAATAGTGCCCACAGTTTAGTTTCAGGGTCTGCGGTCGGCAGCCGGCGTTTTTCAAACCCAGTAACAGGCTTTCCGACAGCTCCGGCAATACTACCGTGTCTCTCTTGGCCAGCACCACTTGGAGATCAAGATCTGGCCGAGCCAGACGATGCACGTGGTTCTCGAGATCGAGTGGGCTCCATGCTCGTCTGAGATCAGCCAACTCGATTTCCGGCTCGAGGCTGCTACGGATAGATCTTGTCGCCCGACCGGTCCAAACCATATCCGCAAGGCTTCCGCCCGTCAGAAACAGCGAAGCCTTCGAAACGTTCGCATCATGTGCGGCAATCAATCCTGCGGCCCAGGAACCGAGGCTCATGCCGAGGACAGAGATTTCACGATAGCCCTCACCTTTCAGCCAGCGGATGAGTCTTCTTCCATCACATACGGCCTGCTTCACGGCTTGGATCGTTCGACCAAGGTTGGCGCTCAGCATGTAATCCGCGTGCAATGAACCCCGACGACTACGCTCGAAGTGATAAGGCATCGCGATCTCGACGACCGTGATGCCGCGCCGTGACAAAAAGCCGGCAATTTGAGCGTTTCGGGTGCGAGCGTTCCAATGGTGAAAAATCACCAGTGCCTTGTCGAGTGATCCACTTTTGGTGATTTTTGCCCAGACGATATTGTTCTCTGCGACATCGGTCGAAATATCCGATGGAAATTTTACCCAATGCTCGCTCGCTTCGAATTGTTGATCGCCGCGGTCTTGCTCCTCAAAGAACGTCGGGTCAGTCGAAACTTCTTCGGCGCGGGCACAAAATTCGCGGATGCTGCCGATTTCTTCACTTGGAAAGACACGGTCTGCATCAAGGATGAAACTGGTCGTTTCCTTCCCGTCCTCACCGCGTCGCGCCCGCTCTTCATCCCACCGATCAAGCCAACTAAGATACAATTTGTCTGCTTCCTACTTCATTGGATTGCCGACTGCCTAGGCCAGGATCAACCAGACTGAACACCGCGACCAGCACACCAATCCCCAAAACGATTGAGAATCCAACGAATGCATCTATCAGCAGGTAGGTGGCAAACAGCAATGTCACGACCGCCGCCATCTTCCACAGTGGCAGATGAAATCGCGTGCCGATACCTCGCAGGCAGATGGAACCGTAGAAGAAGACAACGATGGTCGAAATTGCAACGAGCAGGCTGCTGTAATGGGTCGGCATCCGATAGTGGAGTCCGTTGCTGACACCATCACGTCCTGCCAGCGCTGAAGACATATCTCCGATCAACCAGTCGAGGATGTTTTTGGCGTTCGATGTCAGATAGGAGCTCTGAGCCTTCATGCACAACGCGACCAGAAGGCCTAGTATTGTGCAACGAAATATCCCACGCATTAATCTCAAGCACAGCTCATAGACTTCGCCTTGATATCCACCCTGCTGATGGATCTTTGCTTCCAGGTCAATTTTCCTGAGATCATGGATCATCGTGTGGAGCAAAATGAGTCCGGCAAAAAACAAATAAAAGCAAAGGCTCATGTAAAAGTAAGCCAGGGCCGTGAACCCAATCGATACCGGGACGGATATAACCTCCGGTCGTACAATCGCCAGTGTGCCCCAACTTGTTGCGTAGTCTGCTCCGCCTTCCAGCAATGGGATCAGGCAAACTCCAATCCATTGGAAAACGCCCGCGAACAACACACAGATCAGAAACACTGCCCAATATGAAAAGGAGGATCCCTCCACATTGCGTGCCCAGTCATCGTCACTTGTTGTCGTGTCACTCCACGCCCACAGCTTCGCGCGCCCTTCCTTTGTCCAGAAGGCGAGCAGCTCCGTGACTAGTGCGAAAAACAGCGGCAAGAGCACCATGAAAAGGAAGGTCCAATTCGGTGCCCAGAGAAATCCAACTTCTTTAGAAATGTTATCGGCGCGGAGGTAAACCGCGCTGTGGATCCCCACTATATAGGACAGAAAACCGAGAGCGGAGGCACCTGCAAACACAGACGCAGGCAAGTTCAGCGGCGAGCCGCTGCTAAAAAAGGCCTCCGATTTTCGCGCTAAGCTAAAGCGCTGCTTCTTCCGATCGGCCTCGGCATCGGGTGTAAACTCGACCGATGACGATTGCTCCTCGTCAACCCCGGGCTCTGGCGACACACCAGGCCGGTCCGGCGCACGGCTGTCCGCCTTTCTCGCCTCCCGTCTCTTGGCCTGCAGCCGCGCCTGAGCCGCACTTAGCTCGACCTGCCATGCAGCCGTGGCTTCCGGATCATCACACCCAAAAACCCTCGCGAGCCAACGAATGTTCGCCGCGCTAATTCCCTTGTCATTTTCCTGAAACCAAAGTTGGACCGTCCGTAGATCAACCCCAGCGCGGTTCGAATCGATCTGTGAGATCGCCTCGGCAAGCAGCTCGGGCGTCCAGGGGCCAGCGGGAAATCCGTCTTCATCGAGTGCCCTGCCCGCGCCCGCCGCGGCCATTTTCTTGAACAATTCCTTCCAGTCGCTGCCGTCGTTCGGCGGTTGTAGAAATAATTTTCCGTTCTGAAACAATCGATTACCAACTCTAATTTCGTTTCGTTTCGCTGCACTTCATAATACATCGTGCCAAATCACTCAACCGCCCGTTATTGAATTCTGGTTGGACTAACTGGTTGCAAACGCACAGCGAGTGATCGCTGCGTCGAAATTAATGAATCAACCTGAGGCTGAGTAGAGGCTACGCGCTGCGGTCGTCAACTCGGGAGGAAGCCGGACTGGGGCATGGCGTCCCAGTCGGCCTCTTAGGGACGGGAGAACGGCGATGCTGGAGGGGATTTGCATGGACCAACTTGTCGCGGGGCTCCTCGAGATTAGCGCTGTCGCGCATGATGGCGCAACGCTGAAAGCTGCGCTGGCACAGTTGGCAGACAGGTGCGGATTCTTGGGGTACGCTTACGCTAAAATGACGCCGGGCGACTTCTGCGTGATATCAAACCTGCATCCCGATTGGTTGAAGCGAAGCCGGAAGTTCGACCTGGCTGGACGAAATCCCATTCTGAGGCGTGCCAACCAGTCGCGCCGCGCTTTCGCTTGGTCTGATATTCAATCACCGCCAGCGCAGCCAACGGGCGAGGACCAGGATTTCTATGAAGCGGCATCGCAGTTCGGGATCGGTTCAGGCATCACCATACCAATCAATATTTCCAGCGGTGCCATCTCACTCCTCAGCTTTTTCTCCGGGAAATCCGTTTTGGATGCGGAGGACGACATCGATCCGGTTGCCGCATCCTCTGCGGTTGGACAGCTACATGCCCGCATTGAGCAGCTAAAGGTTACTCCGTCGATCCAAGAGCCGTTCTATCTCTCACCCAAGGAAGCCACTTATGCGCGATGGCTTTCCCTTGGGAAAACGGTGGAAGACACGGCCGATATCGAAGACGTGAAATACAACACTGTTCGTATCGCATTAGCCGAGGTTAGGCGGCGGTATGACCTTTGCAACAACACCCAGCTCGTGGCTTTGGCAATCCGTCGGTGCCTGATCTGATCAAACCTTCGGTGTTCGGCCTAGGATGTCGAGAAGTGTCGTGAGCGCAGACATTTGCGCGTGCATTTCGATCGTAACATCCAGATAGGCTAGGTAAGCCTCACTCGGCTCTTTATCGTCGTCTCGGCAACCTGCGTGGGCGATTTGAAACATTCTTTCTGCCCGGTCCACCAGCGTACGGTGCTTCTTGATCGCACCTATCGTCAGGATTTCGACAACTTGCTCGGACTCGTTCGAGAGCAGTCCGACAATCGGCCGTAAGTCGATGTCCGCGGTCATGTCGTTCTCTCGTGATCCATAGTTTCTCCCAATGTCCGCGCGCCGGCTGCGGTGTGCGCCAATAGCACTGTTCGCGTGAGAATCGAGCAACACATTGCGTACTATCTAGAGAGTTATTTTAGCGATTGGCTGGTGCCACTTCCACTGCACTTTTGCAGGATGGGAATAATCCTTATTTCTCGTGCTCATGGCATTTGCCTTACAGCCGTGGGAGCTGAACACTTAAGACGCGGATCGCTTGGCGAAGGCGATTGTGATTGCCTGTTCTTGTTGCTCAGAGGTCAGATGAATCTCGTTGACCTCCGTATCTGGACCGACAACCTCAAAGTCGGTGGGCGTTCGATCTTCAAACATCCGGTAAGCGTTCATCGCGGCCTCTGCGGGATTGTCAGCTTCGATGAGCAAGCTGTGAGAGGTCACTCTGTAAAACGGCATACTCTTCCCCCGCGATTCGTTGCTTACTGGTCTAGCATCCGGGAGCTTCACACGGAACGGCAACCACCTTGAAGGTAATCAGGCTGACCCCTAAGTGAACACATAGCAAACTCGGATCGGCATGATGAAACCTGAAGCCATATCCATCACGAAGACCTCGCTTGACGCCTTGGCTGCGGTTGCGAAATTTAGGCGTCAAAGACGTGCGGGTCGAGTTTGGCTTATCGGCGACCGCCGGGTCGCGACCAGGACTATCGAAACGCTGGAGCAGAAAGACCTTGTTCGCGAGGTCGTGTTTAACGGAACCCCGACTTTGATTTTGACTGACGAAGCCAAAACTATCTTGGCTGGAAAGGCTTGCGGTGCGCTTGGGAAACCACCAGCTGGCGCGCAACTGTAACTACCGCGCTATCATCGGCCTTCCGAAAAAGCGGTCTCGCTCCTCCATGGCTACGCGTCCTGCAGCATAGAGGTGCGCAATCGCCTCTCGAATATCCGTAAAGGCCTTCATGGTCGGCTTTGAGATGTAGCCGCCGTCGGCATCAACGTTTGACTGCAATGCATTCGCACAGTCAGTGGCAAGCTTATCAACCTCGGGTGCGATAGCGTAGAGCTGTAGTATTACACGGTCGAGATCGTCTTTCGCACGCTCTGACATCCTGTCGACCATCGACTATCTCCTTATTCTGTTGAGTCCGGTCAGGTGTCGGACTTTAACCTCCGTAGCTGCCCGGAAAAATGATGTCCTGATCTACGAGCACATTGAACCTGTAACCTGGCCTGATCTTGATCGTTGGCTGGACATTGATACTTTTTGAGATGGTCTGTTCCGCGACTCGTCCAAAAATTTCGGCAAAATTCCGGCGCGCGGCGTCTGAGGCCGTGTCCTGCGTGGCAAGAGTTGAACTCTGAGGCATCGACATGTCGATCCCTGTCCCGATCAGCGCGACGAGCGCGGCCGAACCAAAGGTCCTGACATAGTGGTTGTCGACCTTGTCGCTGAAACCGCCATAACCCTCCGAGTCGGTCCCGGCCATACCGCCGATCTGCAGGGTCGAGCCATCAGGGAAGATGATGTCGGTCCAGACGACAAGGACGCGGTTTTGGCCGAATGAGACCTTGCTGTCGTAACGACCAAGAAGTTTCGTGCCCTGTGGCACGAGCGTGTAGTGGCCGGTCGCGCTGTCATAGACGTTCTGGCTGACTTGCGCCGTGATGCGGCCCGGCAAGTCGGAATTGATCCCGGTGATCAGTGTCGCGGAGATCACGGATCCCCGTTTGAGTTCGTAGCGTGACTGCTGAGGCACGACCTGATTGGGTAGGTAGCCGAGATCCTTGATATCAGCGTTGAAGAAATCTTCCTTAGACGATTGTCCGTTCTGATCGACCTGACCTGCCGCGCCGGCTCTCAACGCTGCGGCATAGAGATCTTGCTCGCCGCTTGGCGCGGTGTTCGATTGACGCGGTCCGGCAGAAGCAGCGGCTGGCGCTTGTGCGGCGACATCGGTGATGTCGACCTTCAGCGGCGAGTCGAGTGCCGCCCCCCTCGCCTGTAGGCTTGCCATGCGTTGGCGCTGCTGTTCACGAAAGATCTGTTCCCGCTGTTCGCGAAGCATCCTGGCGTTCCACTCCTCATCCGATTCCATGCGAGACCTGCGTGGCTCGCGTGGTTCGACCTTCGGTTCTGCCTCGACCGGGCGGGCGGCTTCCTGCTGCTGTGGGACCGGGGTTGGTTGAAACACCGGCTGCTGTTCCTCCCGGTCACCGATAATTCCGTCTTTGACACCCCGCTTCAGCTGATCGGCGAAGGTCGAAGCCGGCGTGCCAGAACCGCTCTCGTTCGGGTCGTGCTGCCCAAACCTCAGCCCACGTGAGGAGAGGCCGTAAACGAGAACGGCGAGGAACAGAACCAGGATCCCGATGCCGAAGAACAGGGGCACGCGATTCAGGCGCTTCATCCCTTTCTCGCCAGCAGACTGATTTGAGGTTCCCAGTTGCAGCGATTGGACCATGATCGTCTCCGCCTGTCAGTTTCGCTTCATGAGGGAAAGGGGGCTTGCCGGCGTCGCCACGCCATTGCTGACCGAGTAGGCTCGGCCGAGCTCCATCGTGTCAGTCGAAAGGCGCGCCAGCACTTGTCCGTCTACGGCAGCGATCGAGTAGGCCAACTCGACCGGCTTGGGCGCATCCTTCACGCTTGCGCTCTTGTCATCGCTGACGATGGCAAAGCCCCATCCTTTCAAAGCAGCTTCGAGCGCGACGGAGAATTCAGAAGTGTCCTTGTGCAGTTTGATGGGAGCGGTCGTCGATCCGGCTTGCTCGGCGAACCGTCCTGCCATGTCGCCGGCGATAGCGCCCGCAGCGCGGCCGGTGACGTCGGCGGGTGCAGCGCTGGTGGACAGTGCGTCGGTTGCCGTCTGGCATCCAGCTAAGCTGAGGGCGAGGACAATCGGAATGAGGCGATAAAGCTGCATGATCACCCTCCCCGCCGGATCGTTATCTTCTGCTGTTTCCAGCCGACCCCGGAAATCAGGATCGCCTTGTCGATATTGTAGTCGACGATCATCATGTCGTTCTTCATCCGGTAATTGACAATGCGGTTCTGGCCACCCGAGACGACGAAGAGAACCGGCGCGTCCTGACCGGAGATCGCGCGAGGGAACTGAATGTAGGTCTTCTGCCCATCGGAATAGACCCGCTTCGGCCGCCATGGAGCGCTTCCACTCAAGGCATAGGAGAAGGCGAGCTGTTCGGGAGCGACACCGCCCTCCGGCCCAGTCATGGCCTGGATGCGGGCATTGATGTCGGAGAGCTTCGTGGCGGCATCTTCGGGATACTCGAACCCGACACGGGCCATGTATTGCGTGGGATGCGATTTCAGCTGGATATGGTAGGTGCGGCGTGAGGTCGTCACCACCATGGAAGTGACGAGCCCCGGCTCGGACGGCTTGACGATCAGGTGGATCGCCTGTCCACCGGCGGCGCCAGACGTTGCCGGCTCTACCTTCCAGCGTACCGTATCGCCGACGAGGACATCGCGGACAATTTCGCCACCCTGCAGCTCGATGTCGCACACCTGCAAGGGTGAGCAGACGACGGAGGGCTGCAACTCACCAAAGAGGAAGATCACCTTGCCGTCCGGTCCGCGTGTGACCAGTCCGGCCTGCCCTCGCCATTTGCCGGAGAGGTTCGTCCCTTTGACCTCATTGCCCGTCAGGCTTTGCGCGATCGCCGTCGATGAAACCCCGGTCGATACGGCAAGCGCCAGCATGCAGCGAAGAGCGACGCGTTTGTGTTTGATCCTCATTGCAGATCCCTGCCCTTAAAGTTGCGCGGTCCAGTCGAAATCGGTCACATAAACGCCGATCGGATTGAGCCGGATTGTTGCTTCGTCCTGTGGTGATGTGATCGACACGGTCGCGATGCCCCGGAAGCGTCGGGTCGCGACCTCCTTGCCTTTCCGATCGCGCTCGTACTCGGTCCAGTCGATCTGATAGGTCTGGTTCGAAAGCGCGACGATGTTGTTCACCTCGATCGCGACAGTCGCGTTGACCGCCTTTTCGAACGGCGAGTTGCCGCGGAACCATGCATTGACCTTTTGGGTCGAGGGATCGCTCGTCCGCAGGAGGGCATAGGTGCGGTCGATATATTGCTTCTGGACCACCGCATCTGGTGTGATCGAACGGAAGCTGGTCACGAAGTTCCCGAGCGTCGCGCGAACGACCCGCGTGTCCGCATACTCGATCTGCTGCGGGAAGCCGCCGGAAACCGTGTTCCCGAGCTTATCAACCTCGACGATGTAAGGGACGAGCTTGACTTGCGTGCTGAGGTAAAGCGCGTAGCCGAAGCCGATCACAGCCATTCCCAGGCTCAAGATGCCAACGGCCCTCCAGGCGGAGGCTGCCTTGACGTAGGAGCCGTAACGTTCTGACCATTCCTGCCTCGCGGCAAGGTACGGGTTCTCAGGTGCGGGATGCCCTGCCATGTGAGTGATCCTGTCCGTGAATTATGGTTTGTCCGGTCTTTCCGGAGGGGGCGTCGGAGTTGACGGATTGCCCCGTGCCTGATCGAGCTTCGCGTTGGCCAGGCCAAGAAGGGAGCCGGCATAAGCGCCGGGTGATCCGATTGCCTTCTCCCTGGCGGCGGATCCGGCAGCCATGGCACCGGAGCTGAAACTTGCGCCCATGCCCCTGAGTACAGAACCTGCAGCCGAGGACCCACCGGCTCGAGCTGATTGTGCGGCGGCAAAGCCGGCTCCAACGGCGCCAGCGCCGAGGAAAGCGCCGCCCGCCGCGAACGAAGCCGCCTGTCCACCTTGGCGAATTGTCTCCATCCCGCCGGAGACCGAAGCCCCTTGCACGACGCCCTGGATGATGTTCGGGACGTACATCGCGATGATGAAGACGACAACGGAGATACCAGCAATCGCGAGTGTGGTAATAAACTGGTCGCTTTCGGCTGTCGGAGCCTGCGCGAGCCCAAGCAGGACGTTTGAGCCGATCTTGGCGATCATAACCAAGGCCATCAGCTTCATCCCTACGCCGAAGGCATAAACGAGATAGCGGATCGCAAAGTCTTTGGTTAAGGAGGAGCCTCCGAGCCCGAGCATGATCATGCCTGCCAGCAGGCCGACATACATCTCGACCATGACCGAGACGAAGATTGCCGCAACGAGTGAGAAGCAGATGACGACAATACCCATAGCAAGCACGGCGGCGATCGCCAGGGCATTGTCCTCAAAGACGCCGAACTTCGCCTGTTCCGACATCTGAGACGCAACACGAATGCCGGCGTCGAAGACTTCGGCCGGAGATGCAGAGCCGCCACCGGCGCCGATCTGAAACAGGCTGTCCACGACCGCCTTGGCGAAATTCGGACCCTGTGTGAGTACGAACGCGAAAAAACCGATGAACATGATGCGCCGGACGAGCTCGGCAAACCAGCTGTCCAGCGATGCTGCCTGGATCGCGAGCCATACGGCAGCTATGCCGACCTCGATGCCCGCGAGGATCCAGAACAGTGATTTAGCCGCATCCATAACGGTGGTTTCCCACCCCTTGGCGGCAGCCGAGACCTGATTTTCCAATTCCGTCAGAACTTGGCCTTGCTGGGCGAGAGCCGGCACCGCCATCGCGAGAAAGGCGATACCCGCAACCAGGATGGTGCTTCTGCGACCGCGCTTCACCATCTCGGGCGCATCTCCTGACCCTTTTCGATCGGTGGGAGCGCCTTGCCCGTGCCAAAGAACTTCTCGCGTGTTGCTCGTTGTTCTTCACTCATCTGCGGCGCAGCGAAGCTCTCTCCACGGATCAGAACGACAGTGGCGATCGCAGCAATTCCTGCGATCCCGATGCAAACAGAGGCGATCAATGCGGGGCGGGTCACCAGCGAGGCTCCATTTTCTGTCCGGAGGGAATGAATTGGATGTCGGCATTGAAGAATTTCTCCCGACGCGCCTGTGCGAGATCCTTGTCCGTTTGTTCGCTTTGCAGCCACGTCCCCATCATCGTGGTCTGCTGGGAGACAATGCCGCGGAGTTTCTGCATCTGGGCGACCTGCTGAGCGGCGATTTGGTGGCCGACCTGCAGCGCCTTCATCTGGCCATCCGCCGATTGCGACATTGATCGCAGCTTGCCCATCGTATCTTCTTCGCTGTCGAACTGATCGGCGGTGAGGCTTGCGGTCTTGAGCGTGCTGGAAATCGTGTCACGGTTCGTGTTCGACCACGTCTGATAGGTGGACGAAAAGCTCTCGGCGTTCGGCAGGTTTGTCTTCAAGTCCGAGTAGCTTTTGAAGCGTTGCTTCAGAAGATCGTCGGCATTGCCCATGGAGAAGGCGATGCCCTGACCCTGATTGACGATATCGCGCAGCTGGTTCAGGTCACCTTCGACCTGGCCCCAGATATGGTTCGGAAGCTGGGCCGTATTCTGCAGCATGTTCTGATAGATATTGAGCTGGTTTTGGATCTGCTCGGCAAGCTGCGTGATTTGTTTGATCTGATTATTGATCTGTTCAGTCGACTGACCAACAAGATGGATAAGCTCGCCATTGTTGAGCATCTGCGTCATCTCGGTCGCGCCGGTAATCGCGCCTCCTGCGTAGGAAACACTGGGCGTTGCGGCAAGGCCAGCGGCGACCAACCCCGTCACCAACGATTTGCTGAGCCTCAAAAACTGGTATGCTTCACTCATAGCGGTTGATCCCCCTTTCGATGAGCCACTGACCCGGCCATTCGTGGCCGTGGGTCGACGAGAGCGCCCTGATGCGGGCTAGATCGGCCTTGCCAGAAGCGCCGACGAAGGAAAGTGTGACCGGACCCAGCGACATGTCGAAGAGCCTGCGGCCGTCGGGCGACGTCACGTAGTATTCGCGTTTCGGGATGGCGTTCGCGACAATCTCAATCTGCCGCTCGTTGAAGCCGATCCGCTCGTAGAATTCGCGGCTGCCGGTTTCCCGGGCGGCACCATTCGGAAGGCAAATTTTGGTCGGGCAAGATTCCTTCAGGACGTCGATGATCCCCGAGCGCTCAGCGTCAGAGATTGACTGCGTCGCGAGGATGACGGCGCAGTTCGCCTTGCGCAGCACCTTGAGCCATTCCCTGATCTTGTCGCGGAACACAGGATGGCCGAGCATCAGCCATGCCTCGTCCAGAACGATGAGGCTTGGCGAGCCATCGAGTCGCTTCTCAATCCGTCGAAAGAGATAGGTCAGGACGGGCACGAGATAGCGCTCGCCCATATTCATCAGCTGCTCGATTTCGAAGCACTGGAAGCGCCCAAGCGTCAGGCCATCCTCTTCCGCATCGAGGAGCTGACCCATCGGACCATCGACCGTGTAGTGATGGAGGGCATCTTTGATCTCGCGCATCTGGACGCCACTGACGAAATCCGACAGCGAACGGCCCGGCGCAGACGCCATCAATCCAATCTGCCTCGACATCGCGTTTCGATGGTCTGGTGCAACCGTCACGCCCTGAAGCGAAATGAGGGTCTCGATCCATTCGGATGCCCAGACCCGATCGGCGTCAGTCGAAAGCTCTGACAATGGGCAGAAGGCAAGACTGGCCCCCTCCCCGCTCTCGCCACCAATCTCATAGTGGTCACCGCCGACGCCGAGTGTCAGCGGCAGCATTGAGTTGCCTTTGTCGAAGGCAAAGACTTGCGCCTTCTCGTATCGGCAAAATTGCGCGGCGATCAGCGCGAGGAGAGTCGACTTGCCGGAGCCGGTTGGCCCGAAAATCAAGGTATGGCCGACATCGTCGACATGCAGGTTCAGTCGGAAGGGCGTGGAGCCGGATGCAACCTGCATGAGCGGTGGCGCCTCGGGCGGATAAAACGGGCATGGGGCGGCGGGCTGCCCTGACCAGACAGAGTTCAGCGGAACAAGGTCAGCCAGATTGCGGGTGTTGATCAGCGGTTCGCGGATGTTGCAGTACCAATTGCCCGGCAGGCTACCGAGAAAAGCATCTGTCGCATTCAGCGTCTCGATGCGGGCTCCGAAGCCTTCCGCCTGGATGAGGCGACGAACCGCTTCCGTCTTCTCCTGCAGCGCCGAGCGGCTTTGGTCAAAGAGAATGATAACAGGAGTATAATAGCCGTAGGCCACCAATTGAGATGAGGCTTCGGCAATCGCATCCTCAGTCTCGGCGACCATGGCCATCGCATCCTGATCGACCGACCGGGATTGCGTCTGAAACAGCTGGTCGAAAAACGGCCTGACCTTCTGTTGCCACTTCTTGCGCGTGCGCTCGAGACGCTGCTTGGCCTCCTCCGCATCGAGGAAGATGAAACGCGACGACCAGCGATAAGTCAGCGGCATGAGGTTGAGGCTATTCAAAATCCCAGGCCAACTCTCGGCGGGAAGCCCATCGATCGCGATCACGCCGAGAAACCGGCCCTCGACCCGCGGCGTCAGTCCATGTTCCAGCTCCGCCGTCGCGAGCCAGTCCAAGTACATGGGAATTTCAGGCAGGCGGACGGGATGGTTCTCGCCGGTGATGGCAAACCGAATGAACTGGAAAAGCTCGTCGTAGCGTGCAACGCGAGCACCATCCCGTTCGGAAACCTCTCGCGTTTGCATGCGCTGCACCGAGAGAACATTGCCGAGATATTGCTCAATCTCCCGGATTGAGCGGCGAAACGCATCAAGAGCGGTATCGGCATATTTCGCCGTGCGGCTTTCGGTATCCGAGTAAATGTATCGGGTCAGGCCCGATCGGCGTCGCTCGGGTGGTCGATAGGTCAAAATAAGCGCGTGCCGGCTTTCGAAGTGCCCTCGCTCCTGTCCAAAATGCCGCCGACGCTCGTCATCGATCAGCATCGTGACAGTATCCGGAAAATAGCTGCGTTCAGCAGACGGGTATTCCGTCGTCGGCACCCGCACGGCCTCAACCTGGATCATCCAGCCCGTACCCAGTCGCGAGAGGATCGAGTTGATCTGGCGGGAAAGCTCGTTGCGCTCGAAATCTGTAGCGCTTTCGGAATCCGGACCGGCAAAGTACCACCCGGCCATCAGACTACCGTCCTTCAGCAGAAGGATCCCGTTATCGACAAGGCCCGCATAGGGAACCAGGTCAGCGAATGATGGACCTGTCGATCGAAATGTGCGTAAGGCGACCATCGCGAGATCCTCAGTATCGGCGCCAGGGCGCGGAGGTAGGAAGGTAATGCGCCCGATAGCGCATATGGCGCGCGTAGACTTTGCGCATCATGGGGTCGGATTTCGCCATCATGCGGAGCGCGCCGACGACCACGATCCATATCGCGATGCCGAACAGGGCCGAATAGACGGTCAACACGACGAAGATGAGAATGATCGCGGCGAGCCCGGTCAGCAACACGAGCTCGCGATCCGCCCCCATCAAGAGGTTCGGCCGCGACAAAGCGCGGTGGATCCGGTTGCGATGAAGCCCGGCGCCGGCGTCAGCCATGACGCCCCTCCCCTCCCCGGACCCGATTTGCATTTGGGACCACGGTTTGCTCGGCGACAAACGAACCACCGATCGAGGCGCCGGTCGAGCCGAAGAGGCCGACAATCGTCGTCGCGCCAAGCAGGATCCCTGCGACCAGCACCACGTACACCAATCGCCGCGCGAAATCGTTGAGCTCGCCGCCGAAGATCAGCATGCCGCCGGCAATCGCGACGGCCGCCAGTGCAATGTAGCCGGCGACCGGTCCGGTGATTGACTGCTGGATCTGCTCGAGCGGGCCTTCCCAAGGCAGGCTTCCGCCTGAACCCGCGAGTGCAGGCCCGGCAAGCGAGACGCAAATCAGTGCGCCGATAGTTCCCAAACGGAGAAAGCGATTATGCAGCATGACTGTCCTCATCGATCTGCGGATAGTGTTCTGTCTGGTAGCGCGAGCCGTTGAACCCCTCGACATGGAGCACCTCCCTCACTCGGCGGCCCCGCCCGGCGCGCTCGATCGAGATGACAAGATCTACCGCTTCACCGATTACGGCTTGCATCGGCTGCGGGCTGGCTTCCGACGTCAGTTGCTCGAGGCGCCTAAGCGCCGACATGGCGGAATTGGAATGGATCGTTGTGACGCCTCCGGGGTGTCCTGTGTTCCAGGCTTTCAGGAGGGTCAGTGCGGCGCCGTCGCGCACCTCGCCAACGATGATGCGGTCGGGACGCAGGCGCATCGTGCTCTTGAGAAGTCGGGCCATGTCAACCGCGTCGCTCGTGTGGAGGCAGACGGCATTTTCCGCTGCGCATTGGATTTCGGACGTATCCTCGAGGATTACCATCCGGTCTCCTGGCACCGCGGAAACGATTTCTGCGATGACCGCGTTCGCGAGCGTCGTCTTGCCGGAACCCGTGCCGCCGGCGATCACGATGTTCAGCCGGCTGGTGATGGCGCTGCGGATGATCGAAGCCTGCGCTTCGGTCATGATCTTTGCGGTCAAGTAGTCATCGAGCGGAATGAGCCGCGAAGCGCGCCGGCGGATCGTAAAAGTTGGCGAGTTGACGACGGGAGGCAGGAGACCTTCGAAGCGGTGGCCGCCAATCGGCAGCTCGCCGGAGATGATTGGTCGTTCTCTATCGGCTTCGGACTGGAGAGCGTGGGCTACCGATCCGATAACAGTCTCGGCGGCGGTCGCCTCCATTTCGCCAGCTGGCGCGACGCCGTGACCCAGGCGCTCGATGAAAAGCTTGCCATCTGGATTGAGCATGATCTCGACGACCGTCGGATCTTCAAGGGCAATACAAAGGTGCTCGCCGAGTGCGTCCTGGAGTTTGCGGATAAGGCGAGAGTGCGACTGAAGCATGGGGAAGCTCGTCTCCTCGTTTGAGTGCAGGAGGAGACAGACCCCGGTGGCCGCGCGAAGTCCATGTGCAAATTTGCACCTCGCGAGTCGCGGCTGATTCCGTCAGGGTCGCTTCGATTCGGTGGTTTACCAGCGAGGTTCCGCTACCGGAGCAGATTATGACTCACAGGAAAGTTGTGCAGGGAGATTGCAGAGTATGACCGATAAATCGCTGGAATCTATGGATTAGTTTCGGTGGCTTCCGAAATGAGCGTTTCGCGTTAACCTGCCTCTCCTTTGCACAAGCCTGTCCGTCCGGTCAGGTCGGGGCGAAACCCGGGCACACATTTGGTGGAATCACCCGAATCGAAGTATGCGTTTGTTGCGAAAAAAATCCGAAGTATCGGTTTTTCGAGTAGTTAGGTCGCCGTTAGCGAAACCTTAACCACGAGGGCGGCTAAATGGCGGGACGTAAACCGCCGGAGAATTGAATTCATGAACCGTCATCTCAGCAGTCTCTCCTTTATGGAGACTTTCTCCAGCAAGCTGGAGCTGGCGTTGAACAACCTGAGCATGGCTCAGTTTCCACCGGATTCGCGGCGCACCATGCGCAAGTTCTCGTCGACCGAGGTTGCGCAATTGCTCGACGTCACCGAGGCATACATCCGCCAAGTCGCACTAAAGGACGAAAGCCCCTCTCCTGAGATTGTCGGCGGCCGTCGTCTTTATACGCTGGAGCAAGTCCTTGAGCTGCGTATGGCGCTTGCCGCAAACGGCCGGAAGAAGTGGATGAACCCACGCCGCGCCGGAGACGAGCGCTGCCAGGTGATCGCGATCACCAACTTCAAGGGCGGATCCAGTAAGACGTCGACAACCATCCATCTCGGCCACTATCTCGCGCTGCGCGGCTACCGCGTGCTCGCGGTTGATCTCGATCCCCAGGCGTCCCTGACCGCATTGCATGGCAATCTCCCCGACTTTGATCATAGGACCGGCGACACGCTCTATTCTGCGATCCGCTTCGACGATCCAGTTCCGACGCGCTCGATCATCCACCAGACGCATGTCGTCGGCTTCGATGTCGTTTGCGCTGGCCTCGAACTGACCGAGTTCGAAACGGCCGTCGCGCTGCAGATGCGGCACGCCGGCGGCACGAGCTTCCTGCTTCGCGTTGCCCACGCGCTGGACCAGGTCGCCGACGACTATGATTTTATTCTGCTCGACTCGGCACCGTCGCTCAACTTCCTGACGCTGTCCTCACTGACGGCGGCAACCGGCGTGGTGATCCCGGTCCCTGCCCATATGCTCGACGTCGATTCCACCGGGAAGTTTCTCGACCTTGCGGCGTCCTACATGCAGGTCCTCGAAGAATTTGGCACCGCGGCGCACTGGGATTTCGCAAAATTCCTGATTACCAAGTTCGAACCGAACGATCACCCGCAGGCAAACATGGCGGCATTGATGCGCCAGGTGTTCGGCCAGGACCTTCTGCTGTCGTCGGTCATCAAGAGCACCGCGGTCGCCGACGCGCTGACATGGAAACAAAGCCTCTACGAAGTCAACCGGTCGCGCTTCTCCGCGCCAAAAACCTATGATCGGGCAATCGAATCCATCAATGCGGCGAACGCCGAGCTGGAGCGCCTTTTCTGGGATGCATGGGGGCGCGAATGAGCCGCAAAGATTCCAAGGGACTCTTCGCCAACGTCTTCTCGACGCCCGCGACCGTGCAGACGGAAGCGCCAGCTGCGATGCGCACATCATCTCCGCATCTCGCCAAGGTCGCCGCCGGTCTGCGGACCATACAGGAGCGCGGCGAGCTCGCAGAGCGGATGCTGAGAGATGGCGGCGGGGTGATCGAGCTTGATCCCACGCTGGTCGATCCCTCCCCCTACCCTGACCGGCTTCGCGACGCCGCCGACTCGTCCTCGTTTGAGGACTTCAAGGAAACGATTGCCACGGAGGGGCAACAGGTTCCGGTTCAGGTTCGACCGCACCCGACCGAGCCAGGCCGTTTCCAGATGGTCTATGGTCATCGCCGCTTGCGTGCGGCACGCGAGCTTGGCCTCCTGGTCAGGGCGCTGGTGCGCGAGATGGACGATCGGGATCTCGTCAAGGCGCAGGGCATCGAAAACGGCCAGCGCCAGGATCTGACCTGGATCGAGCGTGCCCTCTTTGCCTTTCGGATGGAGGGCGCCGACGTCAAGGCGCGCGATATAAAGGCGGCTCTATCGATCGACGACACTGAAATGGCGAAGATGCGCCTGGTGACGCGCAGCGTCCCGACAGAGATCATCGAAGCGATCGGGCGCGCTCCCAAAGTCGGACGGCCGCGATGGATCGCCTTCGCCAAGGGCCTGAACGAACGCTCGGCTATCGCCACTGTGCGAAAAACCTTGGCAGCTGCCAAGGTTTCGTCCGCGAGTTCCGATGATCGCTTCGGGTTGGCGGTGGAAAGCCTCAAGACGCCAGCCACGCCCAGGGGCCGCCCGCAAGCGCTGCAGGACGTCAGCGGCCGGCCGCTTGGCAGGCTCGTGGTGTCGAAGACGGAGATACGGGTAGTAGCCGAAAACAGCGATGGCGAAGCGTTCGCGCGCTTTCTGCACGACGAACTGCCGCGCCTAATTGAGAGGTTCTCGGCGAAACGCTGAAACCAAAAAACCTTGGCAGCTGCCAAGGTTTTGAATGCAACACAACGGGAGAGTAACCGAGCAAAAGAAAAAGGCCCCCAAACGTTTCCGTCGTGGAAGCCCTTCTCAGAGTTCTAGCAGACCGAGAATCGCATTTCCCCGAATCACAGTCAAGAGTTTTTGGCGCCGTTTTGGTGGGCGGATTTCTTTTGCCTTTTGAAAGGTGAAGGAAAATGCAGACGGGACATGTGACGACGCCCTTTGGGGCGCGGCCAATGACGCTTGCGCTGGTGAAACGCCAGCTGCAGACGGCAGAGGCAAAGCCTGCCGGTTCAATCGACAAGTGGAAGGTCTTTCGTGACGCCTGCGAAGCGCGGGAGAAGCTCGGCGTCGCCGATCGGGCGATTGCCGTGCTCAACGCGTTGTTGAGTTTCTATCCGCAGCAGGAGCTGTCCGCGGAGAACGGCCTCGTCGTGTTTCCGTCCAATGCCCAGCTGACGATCCGCGCCCATGGGATCGCCGGCACGACGCTCAGGCGACACTTGGCGGCGCTCGTCGAGGCGGGGCTTATCATTCGCAAAGACAGCCCGAACGGCAAGCGCTATGCCCGCAAGGATAGGGGAGGGGAGATCGAGGACGCCTTCGGCTTTTCGCTCGCCCCGTTGGTGGCACGCGCGGCCGAACTGGCACAGCTGGCGCAGGACGTAGCGGCCCAGCGACGCGAGCATAAGCTGGCCCGCGAGCGGCTCACGATCGCCAGGCGCGACGTGCGCAAGCTGATCTCGGCAGCGATCGAGGAGGGCGCTCCGGGAAATTGGGACGCGATTGAGAACCAATTCATCGCGCTCGCAACGCGGATTCCTCGCAATCCATCGCCGGAGACTTTGGCGGATATCGCCGAGGAAATGGAGATGCTGCGTGATGAGATCGTCAACTCGCTGGAAGTTTTCACGAATTCCGAAAAAACAGACAGCAATGATAACCACAGTGGGCACCACATACAGAATTCAAATACCGATTCCACCGATGAACTTGAACCTCGCTCTGAACAAGAGCAGGGGGCAAAGCCGAACCCGGCCGGCCGGGTGACAAGCGAACCGATAAAGTCGTTTCCGCTTGGGCTGGTGCTGCAGGCTTGCCCTGACATCGCTATGTACGGGCCTGGGGGAGCGATCGGCAATTGGCGCGATCTGATGTCGGCCGCAGTCGTTGTCCGCTCGATGCTGGGGGTCAGCCCGTCGGCGTATCAGGCGGCATGCGAGGCGATGGGCCCGGAGAATGCGGCGGCGGCCATTGCCTGCATCCTCGAAAGGGCTGGGCACATCAACTCGGCCGGCGGCTACCTGCGCGACCTGACGCGAAAAGCCGAGCGCGGCGAATTCTCACTGGGGCCGATGCTGATGGCGCTGATGCGAAGCGGATCCATGCAAGCTCAGACCTCTCGACCGGCAAACGGCTGATGCTATGCTAACGCGAGCATCGCCGCGTGCCCAAGATTGCGAGGAGGATTGCCTCTGAGTCATCGGTAGCGGGTGGCGAACGCAAAAAAGACAGACCGCGCATGCCGTGTGTCGTCCCGTCCCGCGACGCGTATCACGACAGCAGCCGAGAGGCTCGACCGCTTCGACGCAGCGCACTGTTGTAGTAGCTGGACGCCTGCTGCACGGAGCGATGCCGCGACTGTTCCATCGCTTCGGGAAGCGGGATGCCGCGATCGGCCGCCTCGGTGAGATAACCGGACCGCAACCCGTGCGCCGAAAACTCGTCCGGATCCAGGCCGGCCATTTTCGCTCGCTGCTTGACGATGTCGTTGACCGCTTTTGGATCGAGACCGCGAGGGGACAGGTTGCCCCAGCGATCGATCTTTCTAAACATGGCTCCGCTGTCGATTTTGGCCGTCGCCAGCCAGACGTTCAGCGCCACGACCGGCCGGCCGGTGAGGTAAACGACCTCATCCTGATCGGCGCCGCTGGTCTTGGTGCGGCCGAGGTGGATGGCAAGCGAGGGGAGGGGAGAACCGTTCTCGCTGGCGATCGGCGGCTCGCGGGTAAGCTGCTCGACGCGAAGCCCGGCGACCTCGCTGCGGCGGCGGCCGCCGGAGGCGAAGGCGACCATCAGCAAAGCCCGGTCGCGCCGATCTCGAAGGTTGTCGCTCTTGCAGGTCGCCAACAGCTTTGCCAGCACGTCGCCGGTGACAGCTTTCGCACTCTTGCGCTTTCTCGGCCGGGGCGTGGCACGCACCGCCAGCCGGATGGCGGATCTGAGGGCAGGGGAGGTGAAGTGACCCTCGAGGCCGCGCCATTTCGTCAGCGTCGACCAGGTGGCCAACCGCCGGCGCACGGTATCGGGCGCATGCGGTCCGCTCACCTTGAGAAAGCGCTGTTCGCGCAGGCTCTGCTCGACGGCGGCCGGCATGCCATGATCGCGATCCGTCTGACGACGGTCCGGATCCCAGAGGTGATGGGCAACGAACTTCAACAGCAGCGCTTCCGGTGCCGGCCAGGGCAGGGGGTGGCCGGTGGCGGCGAGCGCCCAGGCCTGCAGGTAGGCAAGATCAGAGGCAAGCGCCCTGAGCGTATTCGCCCCCATGCCCTGGTTGACAAGATGCCGCAGCGTTTCGACGTCCTGATCGCTCAGCAGTTCCGCGAGCTCGTCGCGGCGCTCGAGCGGCAGCACGGCGGCGATGGCGTCGAGTTCGGTGGCGCGCTTTTCTAGCGACTTTGAGGACAAGTCCCTCATGTCTGCAGACCATTCTCGTCATAGAAATCGTCGTGGTTGGAGGTGGTCCCGACCGGTACGTTGGCACGACCTTCCGCTGCCAGTCTCACGAACTCGTCCATCGTGCCTTCCTTTGTCGCGATATAGGTCAGGGTCGCGATCGGCCTCCCCTGGCGGCAGATCAAAGGATGTCATCACCGCGGGCCGCCAGCTCTATCAATTCTTCGAGCCGTTCCGCCGCCTCGGCAATCTCGACGAACACTCTCATCGGCGCCTCACCAGACCCGCTCATGCAAGACGGCATCGAACACGACGTCGGTCGAGACGAACGCGCAATGCTCCAGCCGCGCCTGCGCCGCGAGAATGCGATCCCAGGGGTCGCGGTGCTCCCAGTCGAAGCTGGCCGCCAGTTCCGCATGCACGTCGCTGATATCAAGTGTTTGCAGGCCGCTGCCGGCAACCGCTGCCCGCAATTCCTGCGGCTTGAGGTCAAGCTTGTTCAGCCGCATCTTGTTGTCCAGCTCATAGAAGGAGACGGCGCTGACCAGGACGGTGTTGGCCTTGTCCTCGATCAGCGATCGCGCCCTCCCCGACAGCCGGTCGCTGCCGATCGTCCACCAGTAGACGGCATGACTATCGAGCAGCAGCTTCATGCCTTGGTCTTTCGGTCGGCCGGCCCGCCCGCCCAGACGCCGACATCGTCGTTCCAGTCGCCGGCGTCGATGGCGGCCTGTTCGGCGTCGTGATCGTCGAACAGGTCCTCGGGGAGGGCGTGCTGGCGCAGCAGCCCGAACGGGCGCTTGCCGGACGCTTCGGCCGGACCGATGCGCGCATAAATCTCGTTGCCGCGCATGATCAGGATTTCCTCGCCGTGGCTGGCGCGTTCCAGCACTTTTGCGAAATTTTTCCGCGCCTCACTGATCTTGTAGCTGACCTGGGGCATTGCACTCTCCACGATTGACTTTCACGACGCTTATAACACGGCAGAAGGACGCGTACAACGGTGCTGTACGTGTCACTTCCGATAAGCGGTACTTATCGTAAGTGATAACTAAAATCAGGGGATCAAGGGGGCGACGGAAGCTAGGGGCTATTAGACTTCCGATACTGAAATCTCTTTCGTTAATTCATATGGTTAACGATGCGGAAGTTGTGAAATATCCGTACGTGGGGCGGGGTACGTGGGGCAGATTCGGTGGCAGTGCCAGTTTGTCAGGCAATTGCATCGCTCATCAGCTTCTATCATGACGAGCATGGTATCGCCTGCAACGCGACCATTTCGGCTCATCGTGCCGCCGGAGATCTTTCGCTTGGTCACGAACGTCCGCAGCGCATTCTCCGATGCGTTGGTGTGCAGCGGGATACCGGGATGATCGAGGACTTTCAGCAGCTCGTTTTTCCTCCGATGCAGCCGCTCAAGCAACTTGTCGAGTTCCTCATAACCAGTGCGCAGGGTAAAGATCCTGTCGAACCGTAGTCGAAACGCGGGAGCGGACTGCGGGGAAGGATTCTGCTTGTAAGCTTTTAGCGCCTTGTAAAACCGCCAGACCAGATCGCGAGCCATCGTGAGCGATCGCTCTTCTTTCGTGGTGGCCGGCATCAGCTTTTGCAGAAGGCGCTCGGCATGCACCCAACTTGCGTCAGGGCAAGCCCTGGAAAGGAGAATGGAATGTAGAACCTGAAACCTTTCGAAGTCATCCAGAGGGTTCGACCCCCTCCCGGTAAAGGCGCAGTCCGCCAGCCGGAAGCGAGTCTTGCATGGGCGACGGCAACGTCGTTCGTG
>NZ_JBFRDU010000043.1:0-40601 GCF_052113965.1 Rhizobium sp. RAF56 | reverse complement strand
GACATCACGAAGGCCTTTGACGGGTATGTCTTCCGGAACGCCTGCGGTCCTGCCGCGAGCATCGCCCAGATCTTCATTCCGCAACGACCGATCGAACCCGACGCCATGCCTTGTTCGCATCAGTGAGAGCGCGCCGACACTCATTGCCATGACGACGATTACCGTCGAAAACCTTTGCAGGAAGCCTGTCTGCATCGCCGACACTCCGCTCCATCGCGGAGTAAACGCGCATCTTCCTCAAAGGATGCAGCGGGGGCTGTGACGATGTCCCGTCGACTTTGAAATTACACGGCCAAGGTGGGAACGATATTCCCTGACCGCAGTGCGTGATCGGCGGGGTTATGTTCATTTCAGAGAAAATAGCAGATGACCTGCGGCGCTTAGAAGCGTTCTGATACGAAAGCTCGCTGTAGGGCGGGAGGTTCGCGTGCAACGCCTATTGGCTGACGCCATTTCGACGAAATCGAGATGCCACGCGAGGCTAGCTCACGCGCGGCATCTCCGCTAGCAGGGAAGCGTTCTTCTATGCCCTGCGATAGCGCTCACGTTCAATCGCGATCTGTTCGGGCGTGTAAGGATTCGCCGCCTCATCAAAACGCTGCCAGCCCTGCTCGACATATGCCGTTCGGCGTTGCCCAACATCGACCGGTCGGGAGCGATCCAGAACAGCTTGCGCCTCCGCCAGAGTTGCGTCGTCGACGCGTGCAGTCACGACCGATCCGCCGCGGCGGACACCCTCGGCGTAGACGTTCGCCTCCTCCTCAGAGACGCCGGACTCGACCATCGCACCTACTAGCCCGCCTGCGGCTCCGCCGACCACGGCACCTGCCGCAGCGCCCGCCGCGGTGGCGGCAAGCCAGCCGGCGGCGACTACAGGCCCGACTCCCGGAATTGCCATGAGGCCGAGACCAGCGAGCAGCCCGCCAGCGCCGCCGGCAACCGCTCCGATTCCAGCGCCGGTTCCAGCGCCTTCCGCCGCGCGATCGCCTTGGCCCTCGACATCGGCGCCGTCGGTCTTATGAGAAACGATACTGATCTCCTCGGAGGGGACGCCGGCGTTTTCAAGTGCCGCAACGGCTGCCCGGGCCTCATCGTAGGTGTCATAGAGAGCGCTGATGGTTCTCATCGTTAAATTCCTTCTTCTTGTTACTTGGCCATCGTGATGTTCCCCTGGAAGTCCAGGGAAACGTTGGTCTGCTTGCCGTCCTTGTCAGCGGTGGCGCGCCACACGCCCTGATCGTCGAGCTTGAGCCCCGAGATATTCTGGTAGCCGGCATCTTCTAGCCGCGATTTTGCTTGCGCCTCGGTGAAGCTGTTCTTGCCGGCCACGGGGGCTGCGGGATTGTTTTCTGTGTTGATGGCGGGGGTTGTTTGCGACGTTGTGGGGGTCTGGCTTTGGGCGAACGAAGTGGTCGTCGCCAGAAGCACCGCAACGCCGCCGATCAGAAGTTTTTTCATTGGATTTCCTCAGTTTCCTACCGCGGAGAAACCGCGTTGCGTTCTGTTTGTTCCGACGGGGGCGCTCCCCAGATCGCGTACACGGCGAATATTTGTGACCACTTACTTGCACGCGGCTTCTGTCATCTTCCAGGCGAACATCGAAGCGATTGCCCGTTCGGCGATAGCGGCTTGGCACCAGCTACGTCCAGCTCCCGAAAGCTCTATCCGAATAGGAAAATTTCATGGCGGCCGTTAAGCGATTGCCCTTCATGGCACCCTCAAGACAAATCGCGTCGAAGGCCCTTCGATAGAGCGGTCGGTCGATTTGCAACGCGACGGAGCGCCAGCTCCAAAAAAGCTCGGGAAGCATGCCTCGCTACACGAGATCCTCGCCAACGCCTCGCCGACATTGCATGGATCACGCGACAACAGTCGTCGTGACCGAAGCTAACCAGAACGGTTTGGCGGCCATCTCCGCTTTAATGGAGCCGCAAAAGCACTGGCCCTTCGCAAAGATACCTGGTCATGCCGATCAATAGTTTTGCACCGCTGGATAACGGCTGGAACGAGGATGGTTCGGCAATGCTCCCGCTCGGAATTGATGGTGTGTGCAAGCCAGTCTTCCGGACGAGCTTCTGCGCGTCGTCGAGCGTTGCTCAGACGCCTTGGGAACTCTTGACTTGTTCGCGCATTTATGTCCGCGGAGAAGGCGATGCGGTTGCTCGACGAACACTTTCCCAGACTTTCCGACGCCGCGGTAACGATCGCGGGTCAGGGCGGGGCCCTCGGAGTCGTCGGGACGATTGCAGCGGGTTGGACGGCCATCGGTGTGGCGGCCGGATTTCCGATGTGGTGGTTTAACTACGCCAACATGATCGGGACTCTGGTGACGGTTCTCATCCTGCTTCTAATGCAGCACTCCCAGAATCGCGAAATGAAGGCGCTACAGATAAAAGTGGACGAACTCATCCGATCGAGCGATGCCGGAAATCATCTCATCGGCTTGCATGAACTCGAGGAGGACGACGCGGCTGCTGTCGTCAGGCACGCGCAGCCTCAGGCCTGAGCGGCCGCAACTTCGAAGCCTTCTCGTCGGCGACCTCTTCTGCGCATTCCGCCTTTTCGGCTAGCGTTTTGCTCATGTCTCGAAGCTCCTGCTCATCTAGCTTCTCGATCCCCACGAACTTGTTCTGAGCCTGCGACGTCAGGATCAGTTCGTCGAGCTTGGCTTGTAACGCCTTGCCGTCCCGGTTTTGCGAGTTCTGCAGTACGAAGACCATAAGGAACGTTATTATCGTAGTGCCTGTATTGATGACGAGCTGCCAAGTCTCGGAGTATCCGAAATAAGGACCGGATACCGCCCAAACAATGACGAGGGCGAGAGCCATCACGAAGGTCGCGGGCTTGCCAGACATGTCTGCAATGATGGTTGCGAATTTGGCGAAGATTTTGGACATTTAGCACTCCGTAGCAGCCTTGGGCGAAACGAAACGCGGCCGGGCAGATGTAAGTTCCAGTTTGCGACCGGCGCCAAGACCCGAATCAACACGCAAAGGCTGCCGCCGTCTTTGCGGGCGTCATGCCGAGGGCCGCCGCTGTTCCCTCTTGGCCGCCAACGTGGACTTTCCGTGGATGAGGCGGCGACCTCAAGGAACTTTCGTCGTTCACGCAGCATTCTTGAAGTTAAAGCGGAGGCCGCCGATATGCCTAGCGTACCTTGGCAAGAGCCTGTGAGGCTCACTTTTGGCCAACTCGAATTTCGCCTAGTCAACAGCCCGGATGAGGCGGTTTCGTGCCTTATCACACAATGGCCAAACCGTCGGGGACCGTGTTTCGTGAAAGCGCTTACCGCCTGTCGTGCTGCCATTGCCGGACGCATGGATGCTGAACAGGCTAGGGGCGAGTTCGTAGCCGCCGTGAGGGAAATTGAATCGGCGCGTAGCTAAAATGCGTCGATGCTCAATCCTTACACATCGGAGCAGGCAGATGGGAAGCGGCTCTTGGGAAGGCGCCCCACACGACGCAGCGTTCCTAGCGGCTTCTGAGAAAGTCTTCAGTTTCGACGAGATCGAGCTGAACTGAGAAGCGCTCGCTCAGGAGTTCGAGTGCGGCTTCGTGAGTTTCGTCGGTGCCGCTGCACACAGCATCCCTAAGCACAAGCACGCGATAGCCAAGATCGATCGCCCCGAGCGCCGCCGCCAGCACGCAGACGTCAGTCTCCCCTCCCGTGAGGACCACCGTCGCCACGCCCTCGCCCGACAGCACACGGTGCAGTTCGCCGCTCGTCCAGGGAGAGTAGGTCATCTTGTCGAAGCACCGTGCCGGAGGAACGAACCGCTTTAGCGAAGGCACGAGGTCGAAGAAGGCAGGATCAAGATGTTCACGTGTCATCATATTCCATTTTTCGTAGTAAGCCCGCCACATGCCGGGGAGTTCATGTTTGCTCTCGGGCGTGATGAACCTCGTGAAAACGGTCCGATCGGAATAGCGCTTGACCAGTTCCTCGATCTGGGGCGAGACCTCGCGCATCCATGAGACGTGCCAAGGGGTGTCGTCTGCGAACATCCTCTGCATGTCGATGCACAAATGAATCCACTTTCCGAGCATGTCCCGCCTCATTTCATAAATTTGTCAAAACTCCAGATTTGCGCGGTGGTTCCGCCGGACCTCGCCTTCCTGAACATCTCTCGCGCGGGTTGGCGAGAAAGCGAAGGGCGTACGGAAAATCCGATGCGCGAGGTGGGTACGCTGCGAAGTCATCTCCCTCTGACCTGAGGATGAACCTAGCAGCGCCCCTTTATAGGAACATCAACTGATCGGGGGAGTTTAGGGCTCGCACATTCTCACGCCATAGGAGGACAACATGGCTACCGAAAAGACATTGAACGATCTGTTCCTCGATACGCTGAAGGACATCTATTTCGCGGAGAAGCAGATTCTCAAGGCATTGCCGAAGATGGCACGCGCCGCGCAGTCCGAGGAAGGCAAAGCTGGCTTTCTGCAGCATCGGGACGAGACGCAAGGCCACGTTGAACGACTGGAGCAGGTGTTCGAACTGTTAGGCAAGCCGGTCCGTGGCAAGACCTGCGAAGCGATCCAGGGCATCATTTCCGAGGGCGAGGAAATCATCGAGGATTTCAAGGGGTCGTCGGCGCTGGACGCCGGCCTGATTTCGTCGGCGCAGGCGGTGGAGCACTACGAGATCGCGCGCTACGGCACGCTGATCGCGTGGGCCGGCCAGCTCGGTCTGAAGGATGCCGTTCCGCTTCTGCAGGCAACCCTTGCCGAAGAGGTGGCTACGGACAAGAAGCTGACGCAGCTCGCAAAGGCGCAGGCCAACGCCAAGGCCACGAAGGCAGCGTAGACGCCAAAGAGAAGGCCACCCTCGGTGGCCTTCTCTTTTTCGCAATCTCAAATAGACAGGGGACAAACATGGCCAAAAGACCCTCGAAGCCCAAGCCTGCGCAGTCGAGCACTATCGCCATCCACGGTCAGAAGCTCCATCGCGGCGACGGTGGGGAGCTACACCAGTTCGCCGAAGACGGCCAGCCAATCCTGACGACAGCACAAGGAGGCCCGGTTGCCGACGACCAGAATTCGCTTCGTGTCGGCGCCCGCGGTCCGCTCCTCGTCGACGACTTCCATTTCCGTGAAAAGATCTTTCACTTCGACCATGAAAGGATTCCCGAGCGCGTCGTTCATGCCCGCGGCTATGGTGCGCACGGCTTCTTCGAGACCTACGAATCTTTGGCCGCCTACACCCGCGCCGACCTGTTTCAGCGGGCCGGGGAAAAGACCCCGGTCTTTGTCCGGTTCTCGACCGTCGCGGGCAGCAAGGGATCGGCCGATCTCGCCCGCGACGTTCGCGGCTTCGCAGTGAAGATGTACACCAAGGAGGGCAACTGGGATCTCGTCGGCAACAACATCCCCGTCTTCTTCATCCAGGACGCCATCAAGTTCCCCGACCTCATCCACTCCGTCAAACCCGAGCCGGACCGTGACTTCCCGCAGGCGCAGTCGGCTCACGACACGTTCTGGGACTTCATCGGTCTGACGCCGGAAAGCATGCACATGATCATGTGGGTGATGTCGGACCGGGCGATCCCGCGCTCTCTGCGCTTCATGGAAGGATTTGGCGTCCACACCTTCCGGTTCGTCAACGCCAAGGAGGAGTCAACGTTCGTCAAGTTCCACTGGAAGCCAAAGCTCGGGCTGCAGTCGGTGGCGTGGAATGAAGCCGTTAAGATCAATGGCGCCGACCCGGACTTCCATCGCCGCGATCTGTGGCAGTCGATCCAATCCGGCAATTTCCCGGAATGGGAATTGCAGGTACAGCTCTTCGATCAGGACTTTGCCGACAGCTTCGACTTTGACGTCCTCGATCCGACGAAAATCATTCCGGAGGAAATCCTGCCGCCGCAGGCAGTCGGTCGCCTTGTTCTCGATCGCATGCCGGATAATTTCTTTGCGGAGACAGAGCAGGTCGCCTTCATGACCCAGAACGTCCCGCCGGGCATCGACTTCAGCAACGATCCGCTCCTGCAAGGGCGCAACTTCTCCTACCTCGACACCCAGCTCAAGCGGCTGGGCGGGCCGAACTTCACGCATCTGCCGATAAACGCGCCGAAGTGTCCCTTCCACACTTTCCAGCAGGACGGCCATATGGCGATGCGTAATCCCGTCGGGCGTGCGAATTACCAGCCGAACTCGTTCAGCGAGGGGCCGAGGGAGTCCTCGGTACAAGGCTACCGTCACTTCCCGGCGGAGGAGCAAGGCGAGAAGGTGCGGCTACGACCGGAAAGCTTCGCCGATCACTATAGCCAGGCCCGGCAGTTCTACATCAGCCAGACCCCGCCTGAACAGCGCCACATCGCAGCGGCGTTGACGTTCGAGCTCAGCAAGGTCGAGACGTCCGCGATCCGCGAGCGGATGGTGTCTCATCTCCTGAACATAGACGAGACGCTTGCATCCACCGTCGCCCAGAAGCTCGGTTTCCAATCCATGCCGGAGCCCGCCGACGCGGCGATGCCCACCCGCCAAGACCTCAAACCGTCGCCGGCCCTCAGCATCGTCGAGCGTGGTCCCAAACGCTTCGAAGGACGGAAACTCGGCATCCTCGTAACCGACGGCGTCGACGCCAAGCTGCTCAAGGCCCTTGGGGACGCCGTGACCAAGGAGAAGGCTGTCTTCGAGCTTATCGCGCCGAAGGTGGGCGGCGTGACGGCATCTGACGGGAGCTGGATCCCGGCCCACCATATGATCGACGGCGGACCGTCAGTCCTCTTTGACGCCGTGGCTCTGCTCACCTCGGCAGTCGCCATCGATGACTTGGTAAAGGAGGCAGCGGCACGAGATTTCGTCGCCGACGCTTTCCAGCACTGCAAGTTCATCGGCTACGACCCGTCGGCGCTACCGCTGCTTGAAAAGGCAGGGATCGCTGACGCTCTTGACGAAGGGGTTTTCGCGCTGCCTGGAGATGACGGCCTTGCCGCCTTTGTGAAGGAGCTTGGCAAGCTGCGGGTCTGGGGCCGCGAGCCATCGGTCAAGCTCGGCAAGGCGTCTCCGCCGATCGGATGACGGCCCAATGGTAACGGGGCAGGCGTCGCTTTGCCTAAATCGTCACCACCGGACCCGTGTTAAACGGGTCCGTTCAAGTTTCCCGCCTTCAATTACATCGGCCATCGGCAGGGCCACATATCGCGGGATTTATGCCTCAAGCCTTTTGGAGAAGCCCAGCCTAAGCACTCCCGACGGAACAACGAGTCTTGCAAGTGGTTCATGCAGCAGCCAACACCGTGGAGTTTCCGATGAGACGTCGTTCAATCCTGACGGCAAACAGCCGCTGCTGCAGCCCCCCGCCCTTCTTTGCTATGTCTCGGCATTCGCTCAAACAACGTCACCGCCGCCGGGCGAGGCCGAATAAAAGCGCCCCGAGCAAAAAGGTGGTCGGTTCGCTTTCTCTTGCAACTAGCCGCATGGCGCTAGAAAAGGCCAACGATGGTGAAGGAATTCGCCAAACGGGGTGAACAAGAAACTGTCGCCGATATTCTGAAGTCAATGCAGACCGACGCCAAAAGCGGAGGGCGCCCTGAAGCCGCCGACCGAGGCCGAGGTCGAGGCAGCCCTCGACGCCGATGCAAGGCCGCACTCGATAAGTTCAGAGTGTCCGCTGCCGAGTTCAACAAGGCATATGTCACCGCCCAGCTCGGGGGCAAAAAACTTCTGAGAAATTCAGGAGGACTATCTCAAGGTTGGCCAGAACCGCGAATATCTCAGCGTCGCCAAGTTGGCCCGTGGCCAAGTTAAGGAGCCCATCGACCATCTGGACGCGCTAAGCTCGGCTAGTGCAATCGGGCCTCCTACTGCAGCCGGAAGCGATGATGAATTTAGGCCTTTTTTTAAAGGAGACGGCAATGCAAAAGCAATCCAACGACGGCGCCAAGACCAATGAGGACAAAAAAGCCGACAACAGACGCATCAAAGACCGCGAGAAGGATGGAAATAAGACTTCAAAGCAGCCAACATCTTACGACGGCGGTGACGCCACTTGAGATGCGGCCGCTCGAATGGAAGCGTGCGAAAGGCATTTTCATTTTCTTGATTTCTGGTACCGTCCGGCACTCTTCGTAGCGAATTTGATTCCCCGTAACCTCTATCGGGAAAGATCACGGTTGTGGAGATCTCCACCGTGTTCGGTGTGTGCGCCACGCCGCACAGTAGCGGCACTCGTCTTACGCAACGGCCTTCGCGCCAGTTATCTCCCACTAGCGAGAACCGGCGGCGAAGAAATTTATCAGACGCGCTCTCGAACACCGCGCAGGGCGGAGTTCAGGAGAAGCCCAGTGCGCAAGATCGCTTTCCTTCCGCGCTTCTACGGAGGACGTTAAAACGGTCGCAGCGAGACCGCGCTGACCTTTCTCGTTGCGTCAGCCACGTTCACCTCCAAGCACTCCCGACTTGAAAGCGTCGACCTCCTGCACCACCCGATCCTTTGCTGCATCGTGAACGTCCGATGCAACGGCAACCGCCTTGTCATAGGCGTCGGATGCGATCTCGGCCCCTTGATCGACTAACGACGCGGCCTGAGCCGAAACCGTATCTTTTGTCGAGTCAGCGGCTTCGCCGAGATACGAGTCTTCAGCTTCAGTATGAGGCAGAGCCGCACCAATCGCCGCGCCCACAGCGAATGCAAGAGCGCCGCCAACGAGCGGCTGTTCCCGGAAGTGAGTGAGAATTGCCGCGTTTAATTTACCAGCTTGCTCTTGCATGTTCGCTCCGGCGGCAGAGGAGCGTTGGGAAATCGATGACGCTGTATCCGATGCACGAGATCCTAAATCGCTTGCTTCATCCTTAACTTGAGCCCAAGTGTTTGAGGCCCATCCCGACGCCGTGTCCAACATTGCCCCGGTCTCGTCCGAGATCTGCTCGATTTGTTTCCCGGTGGCATCGGCAAACCCCCGGTAGGTCTTTCCCGCCTCGTCCAGGAAATGCCCGGCGCGACGTCCGGCCTCGTCGGTAAGGGCTTTCAGCCGCTTCCCTGAGGCATCGACGAAATGGCTATAGCGAACACCGTTATCGATTTCTGGTGGGCCGATGCGTCGCACGTCTCCCGTGGCGGGATAGAGTGGAAAGTCGGCATACAAATCCGCGGTCGATGACTGTGTGGTAGGCAAAGGCCCGGTCTGCTGCTTTGCAATAAGCCAAGCGAGGCTGACGCCCATCAAGGCGACCGGTATGGGGTTGTCCTTCAAGGACTGCCCAAGATTTCTGGCGTATTCACCTACTCCGCCGCCTTTAGCATATGCCAAGACTTCGTCGACGAGTTGTCCAGGCGACATCCTTTCTTGGATGGCCTCTATTCGATCGCCAAGACGCTGGCGGTCGGCCTCTATTTCTCGCTGGAGGTCGAAGGATGTCTTTTCAATCAAATCGGCCATCAGATCTTCTCCTTCACTGCGTCGACGTCGCGACGCAACGATTTCGTCGTACGATCAAGCTTCAAGTTGCTTCCCCGCAGTGCGCTCAAGCCTCGTGAAACCATCGCCCAAGAGATCGCTGCAACGACGAGACCGACTATAAGAGCGGCTAACGCGTTCGCGTTCGGTTGCGTCATGCCTTGGCCGACCAGAAAAGATGCAACGCCGCCCACGAGTGCACTCAGCAGAACGCCAATGGAGCCGATAGCGAGAACCACTCCGACGATGAGAATCTCAACACCGTTGAGTGCTTGTGAGAGCTTCTCGGAGGCTTCAGTCTTGGCAAGGTCGATTTCTTTACGGAGTAGCCCGGTGACGTCGGCCACCAGGCCGCCCACCAGTTCAGAGAGCGGAATGTTTTCGGACGAGCTAGCCATTTGCATTCCCTCCGCTCTTCAACACGTCAAACTTCGCAGCCTCAGGCGTCTCGCGGGATTTTTCATTCGCAGGCCGCGTAGCCGAGGCCGTCAGAAAACGGCTGGCCGCTAAGCCAGCAAGTGCCGCGATGCCGAGGAACGCCAATGGCTGCTTGCGTCCGAAGTCTTCAGCCATCGTTGCGACTTCGCCAAGGTCGCGTCCTTCAATCCGCTTTGCGAAATTTTCAACAGTGCTGCCGATCTGACCGGCATAACGACCAATTTCGGATTGATCGGATCCTTCCAGTTCCGAGCCAACCTTTTTAAGTGCGGTTGCGATCCCGCCTATCTGGCGAGCGGCAAAATTAGCTTGCTCGGAGACGACGTCCTTAGCCTTGACCATCGCGGCTGCGGCGCCCTCCTTGGCGGTTGTGGTTGCCGCGTTAAAGTCTTCGACAACCTTCTCCTTCAGGTCTGCCAATTGTGTTCCCTCGCTCCCCAGGACCGAGGGGGTTCTAGGGAGAATTTCCTCCCTGGCAGGTTCTACTCTGCCATCTGAAAACTCGTTCGCCATGTAAACCTCCATGGGTATTTGTCGGTAGGTGTTCACGACACCCAACTGGCAATCGGAGGGTTTGTTCCGTGCAAAGAAAGCGATCGCACCTACCTTCTGGTCAGCCGACGGCGTGGGCTCAGGAGCACTATCTCCAACAGTCCGCGGTCACCGTGGGAACTGTGGACGCTCCGCTGTGTTTGACTCCGAGTGATTTCACAAGGAGCAAGCGCCATGACCGATGAAGCACGCCGACCTGAGCCCCCTTTTCCGGAACAGCGCCTGCAACCACCGGGAGCGACGATCGAAATGAACCCGGTCCCAGATCACGGGGAATACAGCTACAAGGGGGCTGGTAGACTTGAGGGAAAGGTCGCCCTGATCACCGGCGCCGACTCCGGAATTGGAAAGGCGGTGGCGATCGCCTTCGCGCGCGAAGGCGCCGACATAGCGATCTCCTATCTAAACGAGGACGCCGATGCCGAGGACACGGCGAAATGGGTGAAGGAGGCAGGCCGAGCGGCGATCGTGATACCAGGCGACATCAAGTCCGAGGAACACTGCAACGCGCTAGTCGAATGGACGGTGAGCGAACTCGGCAGCCTTGACGTTCTGGTCAACAATGCCGCGTTTCAGAGGACCTATGCGCACATAGCAGACATCTCTGGAGACGAGTGGGACGAAACATTCAGGACCAATATCTACGCGCCCTTCTACCTGGCGAAGGCGGCAGTTCCCCACATGAAGCCCGGAAGCGCGATCATCAACACGACGTCCATCCAGTCCCGGCAGCCATCCTCTCATCTTCTCGCCTACGCATCCACGAAGGGCGCCATATCGAACTTCACGGCGGGGCTGGCGGAGATGTTGGCCAAGAAAGGCATTCGGGTGAATGCTGTCGCGCCCGGCCCCATCTGGACGCCACTCATCCCATCAACGATGCCAGCGGAAAAAGTAACCAAGTTTGGCCAGCAGACATTGATCGGCCGCCCTGGCCAACCCGCCGAACTTGCTGGCGCGTACGTGCTCCTTGCTTCGGAACTCGGCAGCTACATGACGGGAGCGGTGGTTCCGGTGACCGGTGGTGAAATCATGATCTAGGCATGGCAAGGCTCGGACGCTCTCAGGACCCGACTACCGACCTTTTATCCTTTCTCGCACAACCCATCTCCTCGCCCGAACCCGGTTGGACCCATGAAGAGAGCATTGCGACGAATAGTCGTTATCAGCGATTTCCAAGAAGGTGATGGCCAAGGCGCAAGGTTTGAATCCGTCTCTTGGTTTCGCGCACAATGGCTTCTCGGAAAACGTGGCCCAGCTCCCCGAGCGGCCAATCGCAACCAATATATCGAGGTGCGGGGTGGTTACCTGGAACGGCTGCCGCTTGCCCTTCTTAAGAGCGGCCTTGCCGAGTGTGCTGAGATCTGGACGCATCGCTTCGGCGCGGCACCATTGATAGCAGGCGATGGGGACCCATTTCTAACGCGGCGCGTGTTTCAGATGAACGGGCCTGAAGCACCCTTTGCATCAAATGACATGCTCGGACACATCTTAGCATTCGGGCCGCCTTCGATCCTGTGTGTGTGGGGCCTTGGGGTCAGCGAAGATATATTGCTTGCGTGCCGTGACAGCTACAAGATCTACAACTCGATCGACGCACCTGCTTTACGGGTGCCCGTTAGCGTGAGCCGCCATTTTGATCTGATTCTGACCGGTGCCGCGTGGCAGTCCGCGGCGGTGCACGAGCGACATCCCAACATGCGCACTTCGATCATGCCAATTGGACCGGAGTTTGCATCCGAACTTACCTTTAGACCGCTGAACCTGCCTAAGGTCTACGACATCGTCTATGTCGCGGCTGCGCAGCCATATAAGCGACATGACATACTCTTTGAGGCTCTCAATAAACTGCCCCGGACCTTTCGGGCGCTCTGCGTCTGCGGCTATGGCGAGATGGGCGACACTCTCCGTCAGCAAGTCAAAGAACTCGCCATCAATGTCGATTTTATCGGGCCTCCGGGAGTCTCGTTTGACGACGTGAACCGGCTGATAAACCAAGCGCGTATTGGTGTCGTTTGCGGAATTAACGACGGCGCACCTGCCATTCTTACAGAGTACATGCTCGCGGGGATCCCCGTCTTGGCGAACAGTCAACTAAGCTGTGGGTTGCAATATATTACGCCGCAAACCGGACGCGTCGCTTCGGGAAGCCAGTTTGCCGAGGGTCTCCGCGAGGTTATGGCGAACCTTCCGACGTTCAATCCGCGTCCGGTAGTCCTTGACAACTGGACCTGGCCTCACACTGTAGGGAGGCTTGCCTCTATCATCGGCCGATCGTGAGACAAAAAAACCAGAGGAACATTCATCGTCGCGGCAGGTTTGCAGAAGATGATCGCGAGGTAACGATGAATCTTCTTAACACCCTTCCTCAGTTCTCCGACACCAGCGAATACAACGAAGCTCCCATAATATGCTTTTCCCATCTCCGGTGGGATTTCGTGCTGCAGAGGCCGCAGCATTTGATGGAGCGTTTTTCGCGAGATCGCCAAATTTTCTATTTTGAAGAGTTCATCCCTACCGATCACCATCTCGCTTACCTTGAAATCCATCCTTTTTTTGGGACTCGCGTCAAGGCCATTCGCCCGCGCATTCCGCACTGGTGGAAAGAGGCCGAGCGAGAGGCCGCGCTTCGCTTGCTGCTTGACGAATTGATTGCGCTGCATGGGGCGAAGCGGCCCATACTTTGGTTCTACACTCCCCAAATGTTTTCATTCGCCCGGCATGTCGACGCCATGGCGGTTGTCTATGACTGTATGGATGAACTAGCAAACTTCAAATTTGCGCCGGCCTCCCTCGCGACGTCGGAGCAAGCCTTGATGGCCCGCGCAGACGTCGTGTTTACCGGCGGCCATAGCCTCTATGAGGCCAAACGTCGGCAGCACGACAATATCCATGCATTCCCCTCCGGTGTCGATGCAGATCATTTTCGAAAGGCCCGCAGCCCAATGCCGGAACCGCAGGACCAGGCGGCCATTTGCCCGCCTCGGTTTGGCTATTGTGGTGTCATTGACGAGAGGCTTGATCTGGACCTCATTCGGGACGTCGCCGAGGCCCGGCCGAATTTTTCCTTTGTCCTGGTCGGGCCCGTAGTAAAGATTTCGCCAGACGAATTGCCGCGAGCGGCCAATATTCACTATCTAGGTCAAAAGGCCTACGGGGATCTACCGGCATATCTGTCGAGTTGGGTCGGCACATTAATGCCATTCGCCCAAAATGCTGCAACGCGCTTTATCAGCCCGACCAAGACACCCGAATACCTGGCTGCTGGTCGCCCCGTCGTGACAACACACATCGCCGACGTTGTCCAAAGCTACGGTGACCTACCCGGCGTCTTTCTGGCCAACGGCCCTCAGGCCTTCGCAGAAGCCTGCGACGCCGCTTTAGCCATGTTTCGCGGGGACGGGGATTGGCTGAAGCTAGTTGACGTGCGGCTTATGCAGTCGTCGTGGGACGTAATCTTCCGCGGAATGTCTGCGCTCGTCGAGCAAGCGGCCACGACGCAAAAACTCGTTCCTACCGAACTGCCGGGGAAATTTCGCTTGGGGACAACGAGGTCGTCGGCAAACTACGACTATCTGATCGTCGGCGCGGGTTTTGCTGGATCTGTGCTTGCCGAACGACTCGCTGCAGATGGCGGCAAGACGGTTCTCATCTGCGACCGGAGAGCACATATCGGCGGGAACGCGTACGACCACTACAATGACGCAGGGATACTTGTACATAAATACGGCCCGCACATTTTCCATACCAACAGTGAGGCCGTCGTTTCCTATCTTTCCCGGTTCACGACATGGCGCCCCTATGAGCATCGAGTCCTCGCGCAAGTTGGCGCGCGGCAAGTCCCCATACCGATCAATCGCACAACCTTAAACCTACTTTATGACCTTGACCTCACCACGGACGACGACGCCGGGCATTTCCTTGCCGCCCGTGCGGAGCCTTGCGGCCGGGTCACGACCGCGCGAGACGCGGTTGTTTCGCAAGTCGGTACTGAGCTCTATCGAATGTTCTTCGAAGGCTACACCTGCAAGCAGTGGGGACTTGATCCATCTCAACTTGATAGATCGGTGACTGCCCGTATTCCCACTCGAACCAATACCGACGACCGCTACTTCCTGGATAGCTTTCAAGCCATGCCGCGCGATGGATATGCCCGCATGTTTGAACGGATGCTGGATCACGACAACATCACCGTGATGCTCGACACCGATTTCGCTGACCTCCGGCATGAGGGCCTGGCAAGGCATACGATCTTCACGGGGCCGATCGATGAATACTTCGACTATTGCTTCGGCCGCCTCCCGTATCGGAGTCTTGAGTTTCGCCACGAGACCCACGATTCCCGTCGACGGCTGCCAGTGGGGGTCATCAACTACCCTTCGATCGATGTCCCCTATACCCGCGTGACGGAATACAAGCATCTGACCGGACAGGTGCATCCAAAAACTAGCATAAGCTTCGAGTATGCACGGGCTGAGGGAGAGCCATATTATCCGATTCCGCGTGCCGAGAACCAAGCACTCTATAAGAGGTATGAGTTGCTTAGTCGCCAGCGTGACGATGTAACGTTCGTGGGGCGGCTTGGCACCTATAAATATTACAACATGGATCAAGTCGTGGCTCAGGCACTGGCTACGTACCGGCGCCTACGGGACACGCAAAAAAAGGCCGCAAATAGGGCCTGGATTCCCAATGAGTGAGAAGCGGCGTGTCGTTTTGGCGACCGATAGCGCGGATCCATCCGGCATGGGCGAGCACATGCTCATTCTCGGGCGAGGACTAAGCGAACATTGGGATGTCACGATCGCGTCCTCCGATGATCGAGCCGGCTTGCTTTCGCGTGCCGCGCGGTTGGGCTTTCGAGCTAAGCTGAGCGAAAACGCCCGCGAGTTTGGCCATTGGGTGTCAAAGTCCGACCTCGATATAGTGCACATCCATGCGGGAATCGGGTGGGAAGGACACGAACTGGCGGCGGCCGCCGCCGATGCGAGTGGTGTCCCGATCATACGTACCGAGCACCTTCCCTATCTTCTTACAGACCCGGAGCAGATCGACGACTATCGGCGGGAGACGCGCAGGCTGGCGCACATCATAGTCGTTTCTGAATCCTCCTTGAGAACCTACTTGGAAGCGGGTGTTGCTGCGTCGGGCCTGACGGTCATACGAAATGGCATCCTGCCGCATCGACCGATCGGATCTGCTCCTGCCCTAAGGCAGGAACTCGGACTGGCGGCAAAAACCATCTTGCTCACAGTCGCCCGTTTCACTGAGCAAAAGGACCACGCCTCCTTGATCCGCGCTTTGCCGGATATTCTGAATTTATATCCCCTAGTTGTTTTGGTTTTTGTTGGTTCAGGTCCGGAGGAAGAGCACGTTCGCGATCTGGCGTCGAATTTGGGCGTGCTCAAACAGGTTCGGTTCTTAGGACAGCGCAGCGATGTAGCGGAACTCATGCGTGTCGCGGATCTCTTCGTCCTTCCATCGCTTTTTGAAGGGCTACCGCTGGCTGTTTTGGAAGCAATGTCGCTAGGTCTTCCTGTTGTCGCAACACGGATTGGTGGAGCGGTGGATGCGCTCGGGGAAGACTATCTGTACTTTGCCGAACCCGGCAATCCGGCCTCGATGGCCTCTATTGTCGACTTGGCGTTGAGGGACCCCCGCCAACTGATGGCAGCGGCAAGCGTCGCCCTTGGCCGTTTCGAACTCAACTTTTCCGCCGATCGGATGGCCGCGGAGACTGGGGCCGTTTATGAGCGGTTCTTGGCCGTGTCAAAAATTCAAAGGACTGGTTCCATGCAGAAAACACGGCTGGGCTTCATCGGCGTCGGCGGCATCGCCCGCCGGCATTTGGACATTCTCGCTGACTTCGAAGACGTCGAGCTCACGGCATTTGCCGATCCCGATCTTCGCCGCGCTGATGAGGCCGCGACGCGCTTCGGAGCGAAATCCTTCGCTCATCACCAGGAAATGCTCGAGACGCAGCAGCTCGATGCTGTGTACGTATGCATACCCCCATTCGCGCACGGGGAACCAGAGCTTGATCTTATCCGACGCGGAATTCCCTTCTTCGTGGAAAAACCTGTTTCACTCGGACTTGATGTGGCGGAAGAAATCGCTGCAGCGGTTTCGAAGGCCAAACTCATCACTGGTGTCGGATATCACTGGCGCTATCTCGACATAGTAGACGAGGCGCGCGCCCTGCTCGCCGTCAATCCGGCACAGTTACTATCGGGATACTGGTTGGACTCGACGCCCCCACCGGAATGGTGGTGGAAGGCGGACAAATCGGGCGGGCAGATGGTCGAGCAGGCTACCCATCTCGTTGACCTCGCGCGGTTCCTAGTCGGAGAGGTAGCGGAGGTTTACGGTCGCAAAGGCCACAAGGATAGACCAGAATATCCTGGGCTTGACGTGCCGACAGTCACAACCGCAAGTCTTACCTTTGAAACAGGAGCGGTTGCCAACATCGCCTCGACATGCCTTCTCGGCTGGAACCACCGCGTCGGATTACACATCTTTGCCGATCGCCTTGCGATCGAGCTAACCGACCGTGACATCATGGTCGATGTTGGTCGGGGAAGGCCTGTTCGTAGGGCAGAAGGCGACCCTGTCTGGCGGGAGGATCGCGATTTTATTGATGCGGTACGAGGAAACGAAAATCGGATTCGGTGTCCCTACAATGATGCCCTTGCTACGCACCGGGTTGCCTTAGCTGTGGTAGCTTCTGCCCGCAGTGGAGCGGCGGTCCACCTCGAGCCAACCGACTTGAGACGAGCCGAGCCCGCACCCTTGCAGATCCAGCCCTACCTTCCCGGTACCGAAGAGCCCGCGCCCGGCTATCGCAAGGTACGATCGCTCGGCATCGAGGCGCCCGGCCGCGCCTACTTTTTCGAGTATGACGAGGGTCCTCCAGAGGAAGGACAATTGCGATTGGACACGCTGTTCACGGGGCTGTCCGCCGGCACGGAGCTTACGTTCTTTAAGAACACCAATCCTTACTTCAGATCTCGGTTCGACGCCTCGCGCGGCGTCTTTATAGGAAATGAGCCAGATTTGACTTACCCGGTTCCTTTCCTTGGCTACATGGAGGTCGCACGGGTATCAGAGTCCCGCGCGCCTGGTTTTGCCGAAGGCGCGGTTCTGGCGACCACCTACGCCCACAAGACCGGCCATACAGCGGATCCCTCTAAGGATTTACTGATCCCAATTCCCGAGGAAATGGACCCGCTCCTCGGCATATTTGTCGCCCAGATGGGACCGATTGCCGCTAACGGTATCCTCCACGCCGACGCCGAAGCATTTGGGGCAAATGTCTCCGCGCTCGGAGCGGGCGTCGCCGACCGGCGAATTGTTGTCCTGGGTGCAGGAACCGTGGGCCTGATGACGGCGCTGTTTGCACGATCGCTCGGGGCGCCAGATGTGCTGATCGCCGATCCGTCGGCGTTTCGACGCGGTAAGGCAGAGGCCATGGGCTTTTGCGCGATGACGGAGGATCAGGCCTGGCAGCACGTCAAGGCGCGTTGGCATGACGGTGCGACGGATCGCGGCGCCGACCTCGCCTTCCAGACGCGTGCATACGCTAGTAGCCTTCACGCGGCGCTTAAGGCTCTAAGACCGCAGGGCACGGTGATCGACCTTGCCTTCTATCAGGAGGGCGCCGATGCATTGCGGCTAGGTGAGGAATTTCATCATAACGGCCTCAATATTCGCTGTGCCCAGATCAATCGCGTCCCACGAGAACTCGCCGCCCGCTGGAATAGGCGAAGGCTTGCCGATGCGACGATGGTTCTACTCGCCGCAGAGGGTGCTCAGATCCGCGAGCAGATGATCACACACATCGTCCCGATGGAGGAGGCGCCATCTTTTCTTGCCAATCTGATCGAAAATCGACCCGACTTCCTGCAGGTGGTGTTCAAGGTGCGCGAATGACGATCGAAGAATCGCCAGTCCGAATCCTTTTTGTATTTGCGTGGCTTGTCGTTGGCGGCGAGGAAACCGAGGTGCGTCTGCTCGCTGAAAATCTCGACCGGCGACGCTATCGTATCGAGGTCGTCGTTTGCTTCAAAAAGGCCGGAATGCCTGAGCAGACACACGAGCAGCTTCGTTCGTTAGGAATCGACGTAGATACAACCCCATACGAACTGTCGTTCGAAGACACTGTCCAGTATCTGATGGGGAAAATTCCAATCTACGACGTTATAATCTCCTGCCAGAACGTTGCGGACATCTATCCTGCCCTGGAGCGGCTGCATCTTCGCCCTCCCCTTATTGAGCATGGCGGCCTTGTTCAGGAAGCGCTTGCGGGTCCCAAGCACTTGACGAGGCGTTACGTCGGAGTTTGCCGTTCCATCCGTGACGCCGCCGCATCGCTTATGCCCGGCCGCGAGGACCACTCGCTTGAGATCCCTTCCATGGTTGATCTATCTGCGTTTAACCCGAACCAGCGGGGGCCAACACGAGCGGCTCTCGGCATTACCGAAGATCAAACCCTAATTGGCTGGGTTGGTCGGCTCGACCCTAAGAAGAACGTGGAAGATTTTATAAAGGCTGCCTCGATCGTGCGCGCTAGCAGGAAGAATGCGCGGTTCCTGATTGTCGGGGGGCCGGACGCCTTTCTGCCCGAGTATGCGGAGCAGCTCAAAGTTCTGAGCAAAGGGCTCGGGCTGGGCGACGTGCTTCGATTTCTAGGTGATCGCAAGGATGTCCCCGCCCTATTGGCCGCGCTTGACATCTTTGTCTGGCTTTCGCGAGGAGAGGGTATGCCCCATGTTATAGCAGAGGCCGGCGCAGCCGCTCTGCCTGTGATTGCGACGCCCGACAATGGCGCGCTGCAGCAGATAGAAAACATGGTCTCAGGAATCTTCGTCCCCCACGGCGATGCTATTACCGTAGCCGAGCAGTTGGTGTCGCTGATCGACGCTCCGCTGCGTAGGAAGGCACTTGGCCAGGAATTGCGGCGCAAGGTCGAGAAAACATATTCCGTTGATGCGGTTTTGCCCCAATGGGAACGGCTGTTAACGGACGTCCTTCAAGAGCCCAAGGAGGCTCATGCGACCGGGGTGTTTCGGTCGTTTATACAGGGCGGTTTCGAATGTTCGACCCACCGTCTGCGGCCGAGGGAAGGTGAGACGGAGGGACGTCGCTTGGATTTGATCGCCGCCACTCGACACGATCTCCATGCCGAGGAGGACTATCGTCAACTTCAAGGCCTCGGCATACGCACTGTCCGCGACGGATTTCGATGGCACCTGATTGAAAAGTCAGGCGACTACGACTGGTCAAGCGTTCGCCCGATGATCCGGGCAGCCGCGGCAGCAAAGACGCAGGTTGTCTGGGACCTGATGCATTATGGCTGGCCAGACGCTCTCGACATCTGGTCGCCATGCTTTGTTGATCGTTTCGCTCGGTTCGCCCGTGCATCCGCCAAGCTAGTGCGCGAGGAGTCCGACGACATTCCATTTTACTGCCCGGTGAACGAGATTTCGTTTTTCTCGTGGGCTGGAGGCGATGCTGGCTATGTCAATCCGTTCGCCAGGGGGCGTGGATTCGAGCTCAAGGTGCAGCTTGCCCGTGCCGCTATAGCAGCCATGGATGCCGTGCTTTCCGTGGATGCAAGGGCACGGTTCGTGCACTGCGAGCCGGCGATAAATGTCATTGCCGATCCTTCGCGGCCCGAAGACACGGTAATTGCCCAGGGACACCGCCTGTCGCAATATCAGGCGTGGGACCTAATCGCGGGGAGGATGTGGCCCCAAATCGGCGGCAACGAACGTTTTCTCGATATCGTCGGCGTGAACTACTATTTTAATAACCAATGGATTCATGGGGGACCGACCATCGATGTCGGTCATCCGCTTTACAAGCCACTCAGCAGAATTCTGGTTGAGACTTTTGCGCTATACGGCAAGCCAATATTAATTTCGGAAACTGGAATCGAGGGCGATCGACGCGCCTCGTGGTTCAAGTATGTAAACGAACAGGCCATAGAAGCGATGCGTCGTGGAGTGCCTCTGGAAGGGCTATGTCTGTATCCGATCGTGAACCATCCCGGCTGGGACGACAACCGGCCGTGTTCGAACGGGCTACTTTCCGCCGAAACCAGCGGCTCTGAGCGAGCGGCTTTCGGCCCTTTGCTAGCGGCGATACAGGAAAGAAGGGAAGCGTGAATTTTCATCAGCCCAAATCGTCGCCAAATCCTTCGCGAGCTCCCTGTGTTGCAAACATTAGAGAAGACGATGATCCACCATCCAAGATTAGCGAGCCCGCCAAGGCAATAGCGCGAGCCGAAGGACCCGGAGATGACGACGAACCGCCTGCCGTTGGCCGGCGTCTGCGGGTGCGCGAAATCCATCATCCAGACAGTCATTCTCGATCCGCGCGTGATTTCGACCAGTCTATCTCTGATGGGGTTTCTTCGTCCTCGATGCCGAAACCAAGTTCGTAGACGAAGGTCTCCTGCTCCAAAGGCCGCGCAATTGCTCCTTGCACCGTTCCAGACCCTCTCGCAATCGACTGGAAACGGCGTCAGCTCCAAACGCCGAATCGGTTCGATAGCAATGCGAAGATGAGAGCACGAGCCACGTTACTGGGCATGGCGACTGACAACTCGGAACTTCGTTCGGGTTGGAGGCCTTTACATGTTTTAGCCGCCCGCGCTTTGACATAGGTCGGGCAGTTTGTTCCTGCCACTATATTTCGCGGAATGACGCCGATGTCGAACGAGCCAAACAGCGATCTTGAGCCGAGAAAAGGTAGCCCGAGTCCCCGATTGGAGGAGGCTGAGTTCAGAAAGAGGTTCCTCAATCAGTTTCGAGACCCCGCATATGAACCTCTCAAGGTCGAACTTGAGAAGGTAGCCGACGCGGCCTGGGATGCGTATGCCCACTCCCGCAAAAGCCCGCAGACCCGAAGGGCAGGCCCCGGCTTTGCGGACCCAGAGTACGCGCTGTCGAGTGACTGGCTGGCTGCGCGACAAGCGATCAACGAAGCGCAGGCAAGGCACGAAGATAAGAACGGTCCTTTTCGGTTCCTGCTGATCAACGGATCGTCGCGCAGTGAGCACACCTGCCCCGGCGAACTATCGAAAAGCTATCGGATGGTCGAGATCGCAAGGCAGGTGCTCGAACAGGATCCTGGAACAAGCGTCAATGTCCTGGACCTCAGTCGGATTGCTTCGGAATACGGTCGCCATATTCATCCTTGCAAAGCGTGCTTTTCGACTTCCGCCGCACTCTGTCATTGGCCCTGCTCGTGCTACCCAAACCATTCACTCGGCCAGATCCACGACTGGATGAACGATATCTATCCGATGTGGGTGGAATCCCATGGCATTATGATCGTGACGCCGGTGAACTGGTACCAGACATCTTCATCACTGAAGCTGATGATCGATCGGCTAGTCTGCGCCGACGGCGGCAATCCGGATCCGAGCAGCACCCATGGCAAGCATGCGAAGGAAGCAAAAGAAATCGAGATGAAGGGATGGGAATATCCAAAACATCTCGAAGGTCGGCTCTTTTCGGTGATCGTCCATGGAGACACCGAGGGCGTGGAGAATGTCCGGCGTGGCGTCTCCGATTGGCTAAAGTCCATGGAACTCCTCCCGGCCGGGGCCTTGGCAGAGGTCGATCGCTATATCGGATATTGGGAGCCGTATGCCACCAACCATCCGGCTTTCGAGAGGGACGAAGCGATCCAGCAGGAAGTCCGGAACGCCGCCCGGACATTGCACGAGAGCGTCCTGGCAAAGCGGGAAGGCCGACAGGTAGCGGCTGGATCCCGCCTCAGACAGGCGAGAGTGAAGTAACAGCTAGACAGCTCGCTAGGACTGTCTTCTCCCTCTGAGGGTTGGCTAAGTTTGTTTCCTGAGCCGGCAGTGGATGCAACCCGCGCTCCCATTCTTTTACGTCGACGGAATCCTGGGGTGCGTTTTCCGATCTAGCCGGGTGCCTTCGCCACCAAGGTTGAAACGCCGCAGATCAGAAGCTTTTTCATTGGATTTCCTCAGTTACTTGCCGCTGAGAAATCTCGGCGCGTGCTGTTTGCTCCAGCGGAACACGTCCCAGATCATCAACGACGGTGTGTTTTAGACGCCTTTCTGGCATGCGGCTTCCGTCGCTGTGCAGGCGAACATCGAAGCGGTTTGCGCGTTCGGGCATAGCGGCCTGGCACGCGCTAGGTCAGCTCACGAAGTCGACCTGACCGATAGGAGAAATTCATGACGGCTCTTAAAGCGATTGCCCTTAACGGCACCCTCAAGACAACTCGCGGCGAAGTCTCCTCGACAGAGCGGTTGCTCGATTTGATCGCAACTGGGTTAAAGAGCCAGGGCGTGAAGACGGAAATCATCCGCTTGGCGGATTTCAATGTCTTACCGGGGGTCAAATCCAACGAAGGCCCTAAAGACGAGTGGCCCGGCATTCGCAAGAAGATCCTCGACGCGAACATTCTGGTCCTCGGCACACCGATCTGGCTGGGGCAGCCCTCAAGCGTCGCAAAGCGTGCGCTCGAGCGGATGGATGCATTTCTTGAAGAGACGGACGACGAGGGCCGAATGGTATCCTATGGACGGGTAGCCGCCGTTGCGGTCGTCGGAAACGAGGATGGCGCGCACCATGTCTCTGCTGAACTCTACCAGGCACTGAATGACGTCGGCTTTACCATCGCCGCCAATGCGGTCGCCTATTGGGTTGGCGAAGCCATGGGCAGCGTCAACTTTGCCGACCTGAAGAAGGTCCCCGACGTTGTGACCCAGTCGATAGAGATGCTCGCTCGCAATGCGGTGCACCTAGCGACACTGCTCGACGAGCAGGCCTATCCCGGTAACGATTAGAAGCTGGGTGGAACTAGCTCTCTAATAGCGGGTTTGAGCAATGAACCGCGAGGAGGGTATGTCCAATGACAAGGACCGTCGGAGATTTCATTATCGCGCGCCTCTACGAATGGGGCGTGCGTCACATCTTCGGGTATCCTGGCGATGGAATAAATGGCGTCTTCGGTGCGCTGAATCGGGCCAGCGACAACATCGATTTCCTCCAGGCTCGCCATGAGGAAATGGCGGCCTTCATGGCCTGCGCCTATGCGAAGTTCTCCGGAAAGCTCGGAGTGTGCATTGCGACCTCCGGACCAGGCGCCACGCATCTGATCACGGGACTCTACGACGCCCGCGCCGACCATCAACCCGTTCTCGCGATCGTGGGTCAACAGGCTCGGGATGCTCTTGGCGGGCACTATCAGCAGGAAGTTGATCTCGCCGCTCTGTTCAAGGACGTGGCACGCGAATTCGCATTTCAGGCAGGGACGCCGGCGCAGGTTCGCCATCTCATCGACCGGGCGGCTCGCATCGCGATCGCGAAACGAACCGTTACGGCTCTCATTCTCCCTAACGACCTTCAAGAGATGCCCTACGAGGAGCCAACGCGCTCGCATGGAACGCTTCATTCCGGGCCTGGCTACCGTGCCCCGCGCGTCGTGCCGCACGCCGAAGACCTGCGAGCGGCAGCAGATATTCTGAACGCCGGCGACCGCGTGGCGATGCTCGTCGGCGCCGGCGCGTTGAACGCTACCGACGAATTGATTGCGGTTGCCGACAAGCTGGGCGCGGGAGCCGCAAAAGCTCTACTCGGCAAGGCCGCTCTCCCCGACGAACTGCCCTGGGTCACCGGTTCCATCGGCCTTCTTGGAACAAAACCTTCCTGGGATCTCATGAACGAGTGCGACACGCTGTTGATGATCGGTTCGGGTTTCCCCTACTCCGAATTCCTGCCCGAGGAAGGACAGGCGAAAGCCGTACAGATCGATATCGACCCTGGCATGCTTTCCCTACGATATCCTATGGACGTGGACTTGGTAGGAGAGGCCGCGGAAACGCTCAAGGCTCTTCTGCCGCTGCTTGAGCAGAAGAAGGGCGGCAAGTGGCGGGAAACGATCGCGAAGGGTGTCTCAGAATGGTGGCAGCTATTGGAGGAGCGGGCTGGCGTCGCTGCCTGTCCCGTCAATCCACAACGCGTCGCGTGGGAGCTTTCGCCTCGGCTCTCCAGCAATGCGATATTGACGAGCGATTCGGGGTCATGCGCCAACTGGTATGCGCGCGATATCAAGATTCGAGCCGGGATGATGGCATCGCTTTCTGGCGGGCTCGCCTCGATGGGCGCAGCGGTCCCCTACGCGATCGCGGCGAAGTTTGCACATCCCGAAAGACCGGTGATCGGTCTGGTAGGCGACGGCGCCATGCAGATGAACAACATGGCCGAACTGATCACGGTGGCGAAGTACTGGCACCGCTGGGAGGACAAGCGCTTTGTGATCTGCGTGTTCAATAACGAGGATCTGAACCAGGTCACCTGGGAGCAGCGGGTGATGGAGGGCGATCCGAAGTTCGACGCGTCTCAACAAATTCCAAACGTCCCATACCACCGCTTCGCAGAATTGATCGGCCTTCAAGGCATCTACGTAGACAACCCGGAGGACCTGGGCGCCGCCTGGGACGAAGCCTTGGCAGCCAGCCGCCCAGTGGTGTTGGAAGTTAAGACTGATCCGGAGGTGCCGCCGCTGCCACCTCATCTTACGTTCGATCAAGTCAAAAACCTCACTGCTGCTCTGGCAAAGGGGGACCCGGCCGGCCGCGGTGTCATTCGCGGCACTATCCGACAGTTGATCAGCGCGGTTCTGCCCTACAAGAAGTAGGTCCGAGTGTTTTCAGCGGCCCGAAGCCGGCTTGCTCGAAACCACCCCATAGCGTTGAGGGTCCCTTCCCAGCGATGTCTTCACTTCCCTTCCAAAGATTACTCCTCGGAGCATCAGGGAAGCGCCGTCAGCCACCGGCCCTAAAACCCGTGGTTACACTGTCAGTGATGAGCTCGCTGCTCGTTGCGTTTCCTTGTCGCGGCGCCTTTCTTGCCAGAGGCGGATCGCTCCTCCTTCGATCGTGATGCAGCAGCACCACCCTTCCGGCCGCCTTTTTCGGAGGATGAATGGTTTTCAGCGTGGCCACGGCCCGAGCCGGACTTCTTGCCTCCGCCGTTCCTTATTGACCGTTGCCCAGGCACGGCGCTCGGCTTCCTTTTCGCCGACGCCGCGATGCTCATATCCTTCCTCGATATGCTCGGCCTTGCGTTTTTGTTTATCGGTGTAAGCGGACTTGTCACCTTGGGGCATCGATAGTCTCCTTTTAATCTCGTGAAGAAAACAAAACTGCGATTGCGCTCAGATGTTCCCATGGCCGCGCGCCGAAACGCGAGCTCGGCCCCTCGATGCGTCAATGCGACTTCCGCGAGAGGCCACATCGACAAATTCAGACGATCCGCTGCGGGGAACATTCCTTTCGCGCAGAGGTTTTCGCTCCCAGGATTGACGGAGTAACCCCTCATGCCGACACAGGCAGCTTATCCGGTAGCCTTCCAGGAATCGCACGCGGAAGGCCGCTCCCTCTTGGACCTGCGCCATCAGGCGGAGTCTTGCGAACGCTGCGATCTTTATAGGAACGCAACGCAAACCGTGTTTGGAGAGGGGGACGCTCAAGCGAAGGTGATGCTCGTGGGCGAGCAGCCTGGGGACAAAGAGGATATTGCAGGCAGACCATTCGTCGGACCCGCAGGCACGATCCTGGATGAGTGCCTGGCCGCGGCGGGCGTCGATCGCTCGCTTTGCTACGTGACGAACACAGTCAAGCATTTCAAGTTTGAACAGCGCGGCAAACGTCGTCTTCACGCGAAGCCGAACGCCGGCGAAATCCAGCGATGTGCATGGTGGTTGGGCGGCGAGATCGACGTGCTGAAGCCCGAACTTATCGTTGCGCTCGGAGCCACTGCGCTGCAATCCTTGTTAGGCAGCTCGATCGGATTGAAGAAAGAGCGAGGAAGAACACTGGATTCGCCGAGCGGCCTTCCGGTCCTGATCACAATCCATCCTTCATACTTGCTTCGGATACGGGACAGAGAGGAGGCCCAACTCAACAAGAGACTATTCATCGAGGATCTGAAGCAAATCTCGACGGTTGTCTCCGTGTGAACTCATTCGGCAATCGTGTTTGGCGCGACCGTGTCGCGGCCACTGCGTATTTTTGCAGGAGCGACCCGTCAAGGGTTCGATAGTTTGGGTGCGGCTGCAGCGCCTGCGCTGTATTTGTCTCTACCGCAATGTCGAGGAGTTGCGCCGCGAACTTCGGCGGCGTCAAGGGCTGCGTCCTTTTGGCAGACCCATCACTTATCGTTCGACCAGAGAGAGCGTAGAGGGCCGCTTGACCCGTAGACCGGATCCTTTCGCGGCCGAGGCACTTTTGGAATGGTCTTCAGGGCCCGCGAGCGCTCCTCTACGCCCGTGCATTCGTCATACTTGCCCGTCGCCGGATAGGCGCCGACAACCAGGAACGGGTCGTCCGCGGATAGGCGCTGATGGCCTGTTCCCGTCTGGAGTATTGCGACGTCCCCGGCCTTCAGTTTGAAGATCGGGCCTTTGCTACCGCCGAACCGGACGCGCGCCGTTCCTCGCACGACGCCAAGCGCTTCGTGGATCCGAGAGTGGTAGTGCACATAGTCGTAGATCCCGTCGCGCCAGGTGTCGCCCCAGCCGTTAGCCTCGAACAGATCCTCCATTACGGCTGCGGGATCGAGCCGGCCCTCAAATTCGACTGCGGCTCGGTAGATGATCAGCGGCCATCGCGGATGGTTCGGTACAAGGCCGTCGTCGGTGAACAGCACTGCGCGCGGTTTTCTGGTGCGCCCAAGTTGCGTCGCCTTCTGTCCGCCAGGACGGCCAATCCGGTACCGCGTTCGATAAACTCCTTGATGTTCTCAAGAATTGGCATTTTGGCCCTCACGTGAATCGGCTTATGCCGCTAAGCGCTGCCTTGTTAACTGCGCGCCGCACACTTTTGTTTCGTGCGCACGGCGATCGGGATCGCGCCCGTTGGCGGAAGATGAGTTCCGGATTTCAGGGAGATTCCCAATGCCATAGCGACATCAAGAAGTACCGGCGGATTCTTTGGAAGGATTTATGTGGCGAAAGGTGGCCGTTCCGAATCTGAAGAACGGATCGGCCATCACCAACACCGGTCCGTCACAGGTCTTGAGGGGTCGAAGGAACTGCTTGACTATTCAATAACGAAGGGTGGCATCCATGCCTTCACGCGAGCCCTCGCCGGCGAAGGACATTCGCTTCAACGCCAGGACCGGTGTGGACGCCGCTCAATCCTTCCGACAAGCAAGCCGAAGACGTGGCCGAAATTCGGATCGCAAACGCCAGTGAATCGAGCCGCCCAACCTTAAGAGATTGCGCCGGCGTATGTGTTCTTGGCGTCACCGCAGACGTACAGCTACATCACCGGTGAGATCCTGCCTATCGTAGGCGGGTACTAGGCACGAGCTGCCGGAACTTTCTCGTAGTCCGCCAGTTGATCAGGCGCCGCTCAGTCTCTGGCGCACCATCATCCCGATCCAGCCCTTGTGGCCGGGTCGGGCTGAGCGGCACGGGGAACCAAATCCCAGGAGCGCTATTGAACGTTTCGCGAGGCGTCATGTCTGGAAAACCAAAGCAGCACCCGGCGATAGGGAAATATTCTGGGCCGGCAGGTGGTTGGGGATCTGCCAAGTCGGTGGGGCAGGTTCTCCTGCGAGAGCATGTTCCGGTCGAAGGCCCTTCGCTTCTCGCGCATCAAAACAAGCCCGACGGCTTCATGTGCGTCAGTTGCGCATGGGCCAAGCCGGCGAAACCTCGCCCCCTCGAATTCTGCGAGAACGGCGCCAAGGCGACCGCTTGGGAGATCACCGACCGAAAGGCGGACGCCGCGTTCTTCGCGAGCCACACTTTGTCCGAGCTGGAGCTGTGGAGGGACCACGATCTGGAAGAACAGGGGCGCCTGACCCAGCCGATGCGTTGGAATTCGGCGACCGACAGATATGAACCCGTCGAATGGGAGCAGGCATTCGCGGACATCGGCAGCGAACTTAAGTCTCTTTCCCCTCAACAGGTCGACTTCTATACCTCGGGCCGGGCGTCGCTGGAAGCTGCCTACATGTACCAGCTCTTCGCCCGCATGTATGGCAGCAACCATCTGCCAGACTGTTCGAATATGTGCCACGAAAGCACCTCTGTCGGCCTTCCCGAAAGCATCGGCGCTGCCGTCGGAACCGCGATCCTCTCAGATTTTCAAAACTGCGACTGTATCTTCTACATTGCGCAGAACGTTGGCACGTCCTCCCCTCGCCTCCTGCACGACCTGCAGGACGCCGCAGCCCGCGGCGTTCCGATCGTCTCCATCAATTTGCTGCATGAGCGGGGCCTCGAACGCTTCAAGAACCCGCAATCGCCGAGCGAGATGCTGTCGGGCAATGAAACCAAGATTTCCACCGAATACTACCAGGTGAAAAGCGGCGGGGACGTCGCCGCCCTCTTCGGCATCTGCAAGGCGCTGATCGAGACCGACGACGCGCTCACGCTGACGGGCGCAAGCAAGGTCTCCGGAAAGGACGACGAACCGTTGGACCTTTCCAACGCCGGGGAGGTCGCCTTCGCCGCCTCGATGGCGGCCGCCGACAAGAAACACGTGCTGGATCACGACTTCATCAGCGATCACACCAAAGGATTCGAGGAATTCGCCTCGGTTGCCAGAGCCCATGCGTGGCCCGAACTCGAACGTGTGTCCGGTCTCAGTCGCCGGGACATGGAGCAGGCTGCGCGCACCTATGCAAACGCGCAGGCCGTGGTCATCGCCTATGGCATGGGAGTGACCCAGCATCTAATGGGCGTCGACAACGTTCACATGATCGCCAATCTGGCCCTGTTGCGAGGCAACATTGGAAAGCCGGGAGCGAACATATGCTCCGTGCGCGGACACTCGAACGTGCAGGGACAGAGAACGGTCGGCATCACCGAGAAGCCGGGCCTCGCGCCGCTCGACAAGCTTGCAAAGCTCTATTCATTCGACCCTCCGAAATGGACGGGACATTCCACCGTGGAGACGTGCGAAGCCATCATGAACGGAGAATGCCGGGCGTTCATAGGTCTCGGCGGCAACTTCCTTCGGGCGGTGCCGGAAACCCAGGCCATGGAAGCTGCTTGGAAAAAGCTACGATTGACTGTCCAAGTGGCGACGAAACTCAATCGGACCCATGTCGTCCATGGCGAGGTCGCGTATCTTCTTCCCTGCCTTGGGCGAACGGAGATCGACGAACAGGATACAGGCCCACAGGCCGTATCGATCGAGACGTCGATCGCGCATTTCCATGGCTCGAAGGGCCGGGCCAAGCCGGCGAGCCCTCACCTACTTTCAGAACCCGCGATCATCGCCGGGATGGCAAAAGCAGCTCTTAGAACGGTTGCTGTCCCGTGGGACCGCTGGGTTTCGGACTACGAAGAGATCCGGAACGCTATCGAGAGCACCTATCCGGAGACATTCAAGGACTTCAACAAGCGGCTGTTTCAGCCTGGAGGCTTCGCGCGCCCGTTGCCCGCTCGCGAGCGGAAGTGGGTCACGCCCTCCGGCAAGGCTAATTTCATCACTCCGTCGCGACTGTTTCCAGAGTTTCATGTAGAAGGCGACACAAGCCGCATCCTACATCTGTCGACGCTGCGTTCCAATGACCAGTTCAATACTACCATCTATGGCTACAGCGACCGATTTCGCGGCGTCGAGGGTACACGAAAAGTGCTCTTCATGAACGCCGAGGACATGCAGCGCCTGGATTTCGTCGACGGCGACGTCGCGGACCTTATCACGGCGATAGATCAAGCGACTGAGCGCAGCGTCCTCGGCCTCCGCATCGTTGAGTACGGCATTCCGACAGGATGCTGCGCCGCTTACTATCCAGAATGCAATCCACTGTTTCCACTGAACCATCATGACGAAAAGTCGAAGACACCCTCCTACAAGCTTCTGCCCGTTTTCGTCACTCGTTCGCAACATCGGCCGATCGACTAGGGAGACTAGGATGTGACTTGGGTTTGGGGGAAACGCCGTGATTTGGCAGTTGTCCTGACATCGGCCGCTGCCGCCGGCGTGGCGGTCGCCTCTGGAGCGTTCGTCGGCTGGGTCCGAGAGGGCCGGACCTACCGCCTCGATCCGCCCATTGCGGCCGGGCTCGAGGAAATTCGGCTGATGCCGAACGGGATCGGCGGCGCGCCCCCGGAAGTCTACTTCGCGATCGGGAAACCATACGAGAGGACGGCTTTCGACCTCAGCCAGGGCAAGCGACTGTATGCGTGGTTCGGCTGCGTCGCTTGCCACGGCGACGGTAGGGGCGGCGCCGGCCCGTCGTTCATGGATGGCTGGTGGTTCTACGGCCCCGAGATGGTTTCTATCGTCGCATCGATCAGAGACGGCCGCCCCCATGGAATGCCGGCCTTTCGCGACCGGATGACCATCGACGAGATCTGGCAGCTTGCCGGATACGTAAGGACCATCGGTGCTCTTTCGGCCGCTTCGACCGCTCCCTCCCGGAACGACGATGCAACGTCCCGGCCGGCGGAGAACCGCGCTCCGGCTGCCATACTTTTCGATGAAGGACCGGCTGGGATGCGGCCGGATCAAGGACCCAGTCCATGAGTCCCCCCACCGCCCTCACGCTGCTCGGCGCCGAACTCGAGATTTCCGGCTATACGGGCTCACAGTCGGCGCTGCATCCAGAGGGACTGTCGGCGTCTGTCCTGAATGACCTTATTCTGATCATGGTCGGCGTCTGCACAGCGGTCTGGCTGCTCGTGATTGGGTTTCTCTTTCTTTCGCTTCTCTGGCGCGAGCGTCCAGTTGGCGATGCCGGCTCCGAACGGCGGATCGGCGGCATCGTCATGATCGCTTCGACGGCAACGGTGCTGGTTATTGCGGTGCTTACGGCCATGAGCTTTCTGGCCGAATGGCGTCTGCCTAGCGCGTCGGAAGAAGCGCCGACTATTCGGGTGCAGGGTGAGCAATGGTGGTGGAGATTCACCTACGAAGATCCAAAGTCCGGATCGTCGTTCGAGGCGGCGAATGAGCTTCATCTGCCGGTCGGGCGGGACGTCAGGCTGCAACTTCAAAGCCCGGACGTCATTCATTCATTCTGGGTGCCTAGCCTTGCCGGGAAGAAGGATCTGATCCCCGGTCGCACGAACTATCTCACGATCCACGCCGATCGCCCAGGCGTCTATCGGGGTCAATGCGCGGAATTCTGCGGTCTCCAGCATGGCCATATGGCACTCTTGGTGGTCGCCGAAAACCAGGCGGACTATGAACGCTGGTTCGAAGCTCAGAAGCTCGATAGAAGACCACCGCAGGACGCCGTATCCGCCAAGGGCGAGACCGTGTTTCAGAGCAAGCCGTGCGCGGCATGCCATACCATCCGGGGAACGGCAGCATCCGGGAAATCGGGTCCCGACCTGACGCATTTCGGAAGCCGCGCAGCCATCGCCGCCGACATTCTACCGAACACACGGGGGAGCGCCGCGGCCTGGATCGCCGATCCCCAGACGCTGAAACCGGGAAACAACATGCCCGTCGTGCCGCTTTCCAGCGACGAGTTGCAGCAGGTGTCCGCCTATCTGACGGAGCTAAAATGACCAACAGCTCTTTTCCAAGTTCAGATGCAGGGCTCGACGACCACGATCTCGATGCGCGCCTGGACCGCACGTGGAGCACGGGGTCCGGCCTTTGGAAGGCCCTTTCGACAGTCGATCACAAAATCATTGGCCGCCGCTACATTGTCACCGCCTTCATCTACATGGCCATGGGCGGCGTCCTCGCGCTCGCCATGCGGGCGCAACTCGCAACTCCTGAAGCGCGGTTGATATCCCCCGATCGCTTCAACCAGATCTTCACCATGCACGGGTCGAATATGATGTTCCTGTTCGCCGTCCCGGTGATGGAGGCAATGGGAGTCTATCTGGTGCCCCTCATGGTAGGGACCCGCAACATCGCGTTTCCGCGGCTCAACGCCTTCTCGTATTGGATCTTCCTCGGAGGTGGGATTCTGCTGTGGGTGTCCTTTGCACTGGACGTTGGGCCCGACGTCGGTTGGTTCGCCTACGTTCCGTTGTCCGGGCCACAGTACGGAGCGGGAAAGAGAGCGGACGTCTGGGCCCAGATGATCACATTCACGGAGGTTTCTGCACTCGCCATTTCCGTGGAGATCGTCGTGACGGTCTTTAAGCAGCGGGCGCCGGGAATGACCTTGGACCGCATTCCGCTGTTCGTGTGGTCGATGCTGGTGACGTCCTTCCTGGTCATGCTGGCGATGCCGGCCATAATGTTCGCGAGCTCATCGCTGATCCTCGACCGGCTGGTCGGAACCCATTTCTTCAATCCCGCGAAGGGCGGCGACGTACTATTGTGGCAGCATCTGTTTTGGTTCTTCGGCCATCCTGAGGTCTACATCGTTTTTCTCCCGGCCGTCGGCATGGTCTCGACGATCGTCTCGACCTTCACCGGACGGCCGGTCTTCGGCTACATCCCGCTGGTGCTGGCGCTGGTCGCGACCGGCATTCTGGCGTTCGGACTTTGGGTGCATCACATGTTCGTCGTCGGGCTGCCTAACCTCGGAGAAAGCTTCTTCACCGCCTCAAGCATGGCGATCGCCATTCCCGCAGGGGTGCAGATATTTTGCTGGCTCGCCACGATCTGGGACGGAAAGCCTCGTCTGGCAACGCCGATGCTCTTCGTTATCGGCTTCATTATCACCTTCGTAATGGGCGGCCTGACGGGCGTCATGGTGGCCTCGGTGCCGTTCGACACGCAGGTTCATGACACGTATTTTGTCGTCGCCCACTTTCACTACGTGCTGATCGGCGGCGCCGTCTTTCCCTTGATGGGCGCGATCTACTACTGGTTCCCGAAGATGACCGGCCGAATGATGAGCGAACGCTTAGGGCGTTGGGTGTTCGGACTGGTGTTTTGCGGTTTTCATCTCACGTTTTTTCCCATGCATATCCTCGGGCTAATCGGGATGCCCCGGCGCATCTACACATATCAGCCGGAGATGCCGTGGGGGACGCTCAATCTTTTCGTAAGCGCCAGCTCGGTCATATTGGCCAGCGGCTTCCTGCTGTTCTTCCTCGACGCTCTGCGCAGCGCGCATAACGGTCGATTGGCGGAGCCGAATCCTTGGAACGGTTTCACTCTCGAATGGGCGACGTCGTCGCCCCCGGCGTCATACAACTTCCGCAGAATTCCGGTGGTAGATTCCCGCGAGCCACTTTGGCGGCAAACCTTGGATCTGCCGGTCGTGACGGGCATGCGCACCGACCGTCGTGAACTTCTGGTCACCACCGTTGTCGAAGGCACCCCGGAAGCCCGCGAATCCTCGCCCACGAATTCCATATGGCCGCTGCTGGCCGCGCTCGCGACGTCGGCGATGTTGATCTGGTCGATATTCTCGCCCTGGGCCGTCGTGTGGGGATCGATTCCTATTGCAGTCACCCTGATCGGATGGTTCTGGCCGAAAGGCGACGCGGAGGACGAAGCATGACGACACGCCCTGCCCTCGACGTCTCCCACCTGCCCCTGCATGGTCTCGGAACCGCAAGCCTGAGCTGGTGGGGGACCTTGGCGTTCATGCTGATAGAAGGGTCCGGCTTCGCGCTGGGAATAGCGGTCTACCTCTATTTGGCGAGCGTCGCGCAGCATTGGCCGACGGACGCGCCACCGCCGGATCTTCTGCCGGGCACCGTTCTGACCGCAATTCTCATCGCAAGCGTGATCCCAAACATCATCGTGTCCCGATGGGCACGGCAGAAGAGCTTGGCTCGTGTCCGAGTTGGCATGGTCGTGATGTCGGTGGCAGGGCTTCTTCCGCTGGTGGCGAGGGTCTTCGAATTTCCTGCCACGCACGTGCGCTGGGATACGAACGCCTACGGCTCGATCGTCTGGGTGCTATTGGGACTGCACACGACTCATATTATCACCGACGTCGTCGACACGCTTGTTCTCACAGCGTTGATGTTCAGCCGCCACGCCGACAACGCCCGGCGCTACGGGGACGTCCAGGACAATGCGATGTATTGGAACTTTGTGGTCATCACCTGGCTTCCCCTCTATCTCTGCCTCTACTGGGTTCCACGCTTATGATCCCCCGACAGGAAACTGAAACCGCCCTGCCGCTCGAACGTCGGTCCACCCAGCCGGAACTCAAATGGATTGTTGCGGGAGCCGCGATCATCGTTTCGAGTATGCTCGCGGCCCTCGTCGCCACACAGATGGTGAAAGAGCGCATAACCCGAACGGAGACGGCGCGGCTCCTGACCGGGGGCGATCCGGAGCGCGCGCCTGCCGTGATGCGCACATACGGTTGCGCAGGTTGCCACACGATACCGGGTGTTTCGGGCGCCGACGGTAAGGTCGGCGGATCGCTCTCCGGTCTGCGGCGGCGTGTCTACGTGGCGGGCGTTCTGAATAACACCCCTGACAACCTCGCTCGATGGATCGCCTCGCCCCCGACATTTTCGGCCGGGACGGCGATGCCCGAGACGGGTATATCGAAGACTGAGGCTCGCGACGTCGCCGCCTATCTCTATGCCCATTGATAGCATCAGGGATGGGGCGTTGGACGCGCCGGCAGCGACGTCACATAGGCGGCGATCGCGTCCCGGTCAGACTGCGGCAGCATGGCGGTATTCGAGACCACATCGGCCATCGAGGAGCCAACACGTCCATGATTTGGCGTGTTGCCGCTCTTCAGAACTTCCGCCACCTCGGCCGGGGTCCATCCGCCGATGCGCGCCGGGGTGATGTTGGGGACGAAGCCCGTGCCTTCTGGATCCGGACCGCCGGCGAAGCGGGTCTCCGGAATGACGGCGCCTAGAAGATTTCGCGACGAATGGCACTCTGCGCAATGTCCTACGGCCTCGACAAGGTAGGCGCCGCGGTCGTGAGTTGCATCAACCGTCAAAGCCCCATCAAACCTGCCCTGGCGAAAAAACAGGAGCTTCCAGAACCCAAGGAAACGCCGCACCCTGAAGACGAGTGGGATGTCGTGCGGCGGCGGCCTCCCCTCGACAGCAGGCAACGTCCGCAGGAAAGCGAACAGATCCTCCACGTCCTCAAGGTTCATCGCGGTGTAGCTCGGATAGGGAAAGACCGGATAGTAATGTTGGGCGCGAGGGGAAACACCGCCGATCAGGGCGTTGGCCAGGTCCGCGACGGTCCATGAACCGATCCCATCCTTCGGATCGGACGAGATGTTCGGCGGTCGGAAGGTGCCGAAGGGAGAGGCCAGCGCAAGCCCTCCGCCGAGGCGCAGTCTGTCTGATTGGCCTGGAGTCGCGTGGCAGGACGAACAGTCGCCGGCCGCAAATATGACTCTGCCCCGTTGGGCATCGCCGGCCGCAGCCAACGATGGATCGCCAGGAGGAAAAGGCGCGCGAGCTGTCGTCGCCCACCATACGACGGCAATCGCAAGGACCACGGTGCCGGCTATAAGACTTGCAATCCACCTCACCTTTGAAGCCCCGCTTTCGAGGGATGGCCGAAGAACCCGCTCCCTGAACGACACGTGCCTGGGCTCAGACCGAATTGATGGTTGGAAGAAGGGTCACGAGTTCCTCTTGGCGCTTCTTGGAAAGCGGCGCGATCTTCTCATTCCAGAACACCTGCGCTTCAGGGGGCTCCTCCTGCCATTTCCTGATGCTGACGATGTTGTCATCAATCTTGGCGCGCCGCGTGCCGCCGAGACGCACGTATTCTTCAGCGAGTTTCGCGGCTTCGGTCTTTAGGTCGTCCATTGCTTGCTCCGATCGTGAACTGTCGCCGCAGCCCTCAGACTTCTTCGGCTTTTCGGTGGCTACAGAATGTCGCCCTCAAGAACGTTCCGCGACAGATCCAGCCGTCCGTGCTCAATCTCGACGACGGTGTAGAGCTTGTCGTCCCTAAAGGCGCTGGCGTTCGAAGTCGTGACGCCTTCGGCGGGCGCCGCGTCAATTTCCATGAAATCGAGTTCGCGGCCGGCGGCGACGATGCGTGCGTCTCCGGCGGTGCGCGCCGCTACGACCACGACGCCATGGCTAGGGTCGTTATCCCAACGCGGATCGTTGTCTGAAGCAATTGGCTCGAGCCGATAAACGTTCAAAGGTTCTCCTGTCGGACCACCTGAGGCCATTACCGCTGCATCCGAAATCTGAGCTTGGCTTTCGACGGATTTGCCAAACTGGGTGTTGCTGGTAGCGTTGTTGCTCGGGCTATCGCCGACGCGGCTAACATTCGACATGAGTGATCTCCTGATGTGCTGAATGGGAAACCACGGAAATGACGCGCGGTTCCATGACGTGGGCGGCATATGCCGCTCACCGCCATGTTGAGCGTTAAGGCTCGCACCTGTAGCTGCCTGACTGTGTTGATTTGTCCGGGCCGGGCGCCATCTTCACTGGAAAGGACGGGAACGCCTGATGCTCTTTCGCCTTGATCCATATTGCGGTCACGCTCCATCCCCGGCAGGTCTTGTCCATGCCTGGAACTTTGATCCATGGCTCCTCGGGGTGTTTGGAATTTGCGCGCTATGGGCGATGCGTCGCTCCGGCACTAGCAGTGAGATGCGTTGCCGTATTGCAGGAGTCGCGATTTTGGCAGCATGCTTCTTCTCGCCCCTGTGTGCATTGAGTTCCGCCCTCTTCAGCGCAAGGGCAGTACATCATCTCCTGTTGACCTCGCTGGCCGCCCCGCTGATATGGCAGGTGATGAAGGTTGGATGGTTGAATCGCTGCCCTGCCATTCTACCTTTCGCGGCTCACACGAGCGCACTCTGGTTGTGGCACGTTCCCGTCGTCTATTCGTTCGCGCTGTCGGGTAGCGTGCAATATTGGACTATGGAGATCCCGCTTTTACTTTCCGCCCTGTGGCTTTGGCGGGAAATTCTCGATCCGGACAGGCCTGCGGGGGCCGCGCTGGTGCTGTGCCTCGCAACCATGCTGCAGATGACCGTGCTCGGCGCATGGCTGACCTTCGCACCCCATCCAATCTTCGCGCCACATTTCGCAACAACAGAACTGTACGGCCTGTCGGCCTTGCAAGACCAGCAACTGGCGGGACTTCTCGTTTGGGTTCCAGCCAGCCTGCCGTTTGCAGTGGCTTTCCTCCTTAGAACCGGACGCGTGATCAGCGCGAGCCGAACTACCGGAGGAGGTTCCCCTGCAGTTCTCGGTGCGTAGGGCCTGCTTGCTTGTGACGGCCGTATGGCTCGCTTCATGTTCAAGCGAGGCCGAGCAACAAAGGCGGCTTCTTCAGCAGATGACGTCTTGGATCGCAAGCACGGAGATGCTCGCCGACGCCCGTGCGGTAGGGCTTGTTCCCGATGTGTTCAGCGGCCCGGCGCTGGAGCGATGCCGCCGCGAGATCGCGACTCTAGCAAAGCAACTGAACAAAACCGAACTGTCGGCGACCCAATCCGGGGCCATGGCCGAACTTCCATCGCTTCTCGCAGAAGCTGCGGACGCCGCCTTTAGCAGAGATCGTACGCGAACCGCACGTGTCGTCTCGGCGCTCCAACGCGCACGGGGCGATCTTGATCGCGCCACGGAGACGCCATGAAGAAGCTGCTCGAAGTTTCGCTTGGCGTCGTTACCAGCGTCGGCGGTTTTCTGGAGACGGGGTCGATCGCGACCTCCGCACAGGCAGGTGCGACCTACGGTTTCGCTCTCATCTGGGCCGTCGTTCTTGGAACCGGCTGTCTGATCTTTCTGGTGGAAATGTCCGGGCGTTTCGCCATTGCCAGTCACTACACGATTGCCGACGGCATCCGCGACCGCTTCGGCTCCAATCTGTTCCTCCTCGTCTTCGTGGTGATCTCGCTCGTAAACCTTATGGTGCTGGCCGCCGAGATCGGCGGCGTCGCGCTGGGCCTGCAGTTTCTGACCGGCTGGAGCTTTCAATGGTGGGCGCTGCCGGTCGCCTTCGGCGTCTGGCTGCTGCTATGGCGCGGCACCTTCGGAACGATCGAGAAGGGCGTGTCCGCCCTCGGGCTGATCGCGTTGTCGTTCGTCGTCGCGATGTTCGTCATGGGACCGCCGTGGCGCGAGGTAGCATGGGGCGCACTGCCATCGCTACCGGACAGGGACGGACTTCATTACGCCTTCATGGCCGTAAGCATACTCGGGGCCACGATTTCCAACTATCTGTTCTTCTTTTACTCATCCGGAACGATCGAAGAAAAATGGGACAAATCGTATTTCGGAATCAACAGGATCACCGCGACCCTCGGCATGACGTTTGGGGCGACGCTCTCCGTCGCCATCATCGTCGTCGCCGCCATGACCTACCCTCCCCGCGGCATCGCGGACATCGAAGGCTACGAGCAGATCGCCATGATTCTGACACCGGCCTTCGGCGGCTGGGGCATCTACATCTTTTCCCTTTCGCTTCTGATCACTTGCTTCGGCGCCGCACTGGAGCTCAGTCTGGCGCAGGCATACATCACCGCCCAGGGGTTCGGGTGGAACTGGTCAGAAGACGCAAAACCGAAGACCGATCCCGCCTTCAGCCTCGTCTACACCGTCGCGATCGTGCTAGCCGTCATTCCCATCGCCGCCGGTCTCGATCCGTTGCGAGTCACCATATTCTCGATGGCAATCACCGCCTTGAGCCTTCCGCTCGGCGTCGTCCCGTTTTTGTTTCTTATGAACGACAAGGCTTACGTTGGCGAACACACCAATGGCTGGATTGGGAACGCGGTCGTCCTCTTCATCATCGGACTCGCCTTCGTTCTCGCGATCGTCACGGTACCGCTGCAAATCTGGGGAGGCTGACATGCACCTAGTACGAGACGTTCTCGACAAGCAGCTTGTCGACAAGGACAGGATCCGGGTCGGAAGAGTTGACGGCGTCGTGCTGCGCCTCGACATGCCGGGGCCTCCCAAAGTCGTAGCGATCGAACTCGGCAAGTCGACGCTCGTCAGGCGGTTGTGGACAGGCGTAGGTCTTCGCAGACTCGCTCGCGATCGAGCCCATGGATATCACATCGCCTGGTCTCAGGTCGGCCAAGTCGGCGTCGATATAACCGTCGACGTCGATCGTCGAGACTTGCCATTGGAGCGGTGGCAGCAGTGGCTTCGTCAAAGGGTGCTGCGATGGATCCCCGGAGGGCTATCATGAGCGGGCTGTATCTCCAGGATCTGCTGGGTACACGCGTGCTTGGACCGCAGAACGAGGTGGTGGGGCGGATCGAGGAAGTCATTGCGGAAGCGCAGGGCGACGAGCTTTTAATTGTCGAATTTCGCGTCGGGATCTTTGCGTATCTGGAGAGCCTGGCGTCTTCTTCATTCGCCCGTGTCGTTCTCGAGTCCATCGGCTTCCGCTCGGGCGAGGTGCTGGCTGTCCCTTGGCAGCAACTCGATCTTTCAAACACCGCTTCACCACGATTGCTTTGTGATCCAAGGCAACTGACACCGGCTTCCATTTAGTTCGACCGCCAACGGAGGGGAACTGGCCGCCGCCCTTTTCCGACGCGCTTTCGCGATCACTCGCTCCGAATGTCTGCAACCAATGCGTTATGGCTCGACACTTTTCTCGCGTCGATGAGGTTAGGATCGTCTGCTGGATCCGGGTCGGCCCCATTGGCATGGTTCAACGAATTGGCTGCTGCGATGAGAGCGATCGCGACTTCCCTCGTCGCCCAGCCGGCCTCGATGGCAGATGCCATTATTTCCTCCAGCCGAGGCCTTCGCCTCATCCAAACGGACAGAAGTGTGTTCACTGATGGGTGCGGGAAGATTATGCGGACTGGCTCTATCCAGGGTTCCGTCAGTGTTCTCAACTCATCCCGCCCGATAAACTCGTCGGTTGGTCCAAGATCGTGATCGGGATGGGAAACTGAAACGTCCATGTCTTCCGGAAGCGACAACGGCTGCTTCGCGTTCATGATACCGATGGGCACTTTTTCCCCGTCATCGTTGGATGCGACCGCCTTCATAGCCTCACGGATATCAGCGTCATCAGGCCGGACGCTGAGGTATCGCACGCTCGACCGGTCGATGGACAAAACCTCGCACGCCCGACGCTGGCTCACCCTATGCTGCTTGCAGGCATGAGCCACAGCGTCCCGCTTCACATCGGGCGTCACCATTTTTTTGAGGGCGACATCCTTCAAAAATGGCATTGTCCAACATGGTTTCGGCCAGGGTCGATGTCGAACTCTTCCCAACCGCGAAGGTTCGAAGCGGGCTCGTCCGATTTCTCTTCCTTGTCCTTCTTCGTCTTTCCGGCCTTCTTCAGCGACCGCGTCAACTTTGCCTTGTACGCCGCCTTCCGACGGTTCTCCGCTCTGGCTT
>NZ_JBFRDU010000042.1:0-41160 GCF_052113965.1 Rhizobium sp. RAF56 | reverse complement strand
CGTGGAGACTTCAGTGGCAATCGCATCGACGTCAACCGAAACATCAATGTTAATACATGGCACGGCGGAAACTACTGGCATGCCCCGGTCTATCACGGCGCCTGGTATGCCGGTGCGCCGGTGGCCGCAGGGGTCGCGGCTGGCGTCGCCGTTGGAGCCGCAGTCGCCCATCCTTACGCATACGCGCCCTACTACAACCGTGGCTACCGATGCGGCTACTACCCATATCCGCCATGCGAGTGATGGTGGTTCAGAGATCGCCCCGCCCTGTTGAATGACGAGGGCTGCCGCGACCGCACATCGGCGGTTGCTGTTCGAGATAGGTCAATTCCCGACGCGGCTTGCCCGCCCCAGAAGATGGAGACCAGCAATGCTTGCCAGAAATCTCTCCTGCCTTGCCTTCGCCGCAACTGCGCTTTGCTGCGCCGTCGTCGGCGCCGTCGCCCAGGATGCGGGGGTCAAGCCCCACGTTCCCCTGCAGAAGACGATTGGCGTAGTGACGCCGACCGGGCCGGTGCCGTCGCTCGCCGTCATCAACTCGGCGGGGGCGACGCTCGCCAACGACAAGCTGACGTTGACAGGCGTCTTTGCGAGTTCGATCGTATTCGCCGACCGCCCGGTGCGCTCGGCCGGCCATGTGACGACCGAACAATTCATCATGCAATGGGATGAAGGTAAGGACAATTTCGCGAAGAACCCGCCCAATGCGACAGTCTCCATTCTCGGCGGCGACGGCTCGAAGGTCAGCGACGCGGTAGTGACACTGAAATCGCCCAAACTCGATGGCAACACGCTGACCTTCGAGGTTTCGGTCCTTGAAGGAAGCCTCAACGGATCGAGTGGTCCGGCCGCGGTCTTCATCGATAATTTCAGCGGCGATTTCGGCGGCGGCGGCTATGGCGGAAGTGGCATAGGAAGCCCTAATTACGTCGGGTTGGCCCGCAGCGGATTGGGCGCGGGAGGCTCAGGTGACAATGGCGTACAAGCCCATAACTACTGGCATGCGCCGGTATACCACGGCGCCTGGTATCGCAGCTCCTTGCCAGGCGTGTCGGACAGTGGCGGCGCGGGGCAACCCTACTACCACAATTACTATGACAGTACCTGCGTCGATACGCCCTTCGCCGCTTGCTACTGACGGCGTTAGGGCGTGTTTCTTCGACGAACCGCTTAAAATGCCGAATGGTTGGCTAAAGGCCAGGATACGACTTGTCGATTGCGAGGATCGGCTAGGCTCTGGTGACGAGCCGGCCCGTCCGTATCGTCGATCGGCACCCGCGGGAAACAGAAGCTCTGGTATCCATGGGTTGGCTGGGCGTCCGTTTTGTTTTCGGCTCCGCGCCGCCGCGGTGTGATTGGCTTGGCCTTACCGACAAGCTTCGTGTCCGCTAATTAGTCCGTTTGGGTAGGCTCGTTTACCTAGTGAAAGCCACTATAGTGACGCCGTTGAAACGCCGATCTTCGGTTCCATCAAGCACGCAAGTAGAGGACCCACGGCTCACCGCCGGCTGAACCGGTCGCATTTTTCAATTGAGGTTTGAGCGCATATTCACCCGCACCGTTGGCAGAGCTGAGGTGCGTCTGGGAGGTACCTGACATGAAGGCAGGCATTTGCTTAGCAGCGGCGATATCAGCTGCATCAGTTTTTTATGGAAGCGCGGCAAGCGTTGCCGCGCAAGACCAATCAAAGCCCAACATCCTTGTCATCATGGGCGATGATATAGGCATGTGGAACATTGGAGCGTATCATCGCGGATTAATGGCCGGCCGCACCCCCAATTTGGACAGGATTGCCAAAGAAGGCATGCTGTTCACGGACTATTATGCGGAGGCGAGTTGCACAGCCGGCCGCGCCAACTTCATCACGGGCGAGCTACCCATCCGAACTGGCATGACTACAGTTGGCCAAGCTGGCGCGGCAATCGGCCTTCCAGCCGAAGCGGTGACGATCGCAACCGTCTTGAAGTCAATGGGCTACGCCACCGGCCAGTTCGGGAAGAACCACCTGGGTGACAAGAATGAGTTTCTACCGACGGTTCACGGCTTCGATGAGTTCTTCGGCTACCTCTATCATCTCGACGCGATGGAAGACCCGGCGCACCCGAACTATCCGCAGGATCTGTTGAACGTGGTAGGACCGCGCAACATGGTTCACAGCTGGGCAACTGACAAGGACGACCCGACCGAGATGCCCCGCTGGGGCAAAATCGGCAAGCAAAGGATCGAGGACGCCGGCCAGCTCTTTCCCAAGCGCATGGAAACGGTCGACGACGAGATCCGTGACTTCGCCACGAGTTTCATGGAAAAGGCCAAGCAGGACAACAAACCTTTCTTCGTCTGGCTGAACCCTACGCGCATGCACATCGTCACCCACCTGTCTCCCAAATATGAGGCAATGCGAAACTCTGAGAACGGCTGGTCGGAAGAGGAAGCCGGAATGGCCCAGCTGGATGACGACATCGGGCTCGTGATGGACAAGATCAAGGCTTTGGGTGAGGACGACAACACCATCGTCCTGTTCACCACCGACAACGGGACGGAAGTGTTCACTTGGCCTGACGGAGGGCAGACGCCTTTCGCCCAGTCGAAGGGTACTGTGCTCGAAGGTGGCTTCCGCGTACCGGCGATCTTACGCTGGCCCGGTCATGTGCCGGCTGACACGGTGCAGAACGGCATATTCTCCGGCCTGGACTGGCTGCCGACCTTTGCTGCGGCCGCCGGCAATCCGAACATCACCAACGAACTCCTGCAGGGCAAGACCATAGAAGACCGGACCTACAAGAACCATCTTGATGGATACGACCAGACGGCGGCCATCACCGGCAAAGGTCCTTCTGCACGCCACGAGATCTTCTACCTGGGCGAAAGTACGGTCGGCGCAGTTCGCATCGACGACTATAAGTTCCGCTTCATCGATCAGCCTCAGGGCTGGGTTGGCGAAAAGACCCACCCGGACGTCCCTTACATCACCAACCTGCGGCTCGACCCATTCGAGCGGACTGGCTGGCCCAACAACGGAACTAAAGAGGGTGGACAGCAGTATTTCGACTGGTTCAAGTACCAGTTCTGGCGGTTTGTATTTGTCCAGCAGCTGGTCGGAAAGGAGCTCCAGACCTTCCTCGACTTTCCTCCAATGCAGCGAGGCGCGAGCTTCAACCTCGACGCCGTCAAGGCCGAGATGCAGCAGCGCATGGCCCAGGCTGCGGCTGCCGCAAAAGGCCCGGGCAACTGATAGAGCCAATTCTCAATGCGGGCGGCCTCGAGGCCGCCCGCATCGAGTACTGATCGCACAAAGGATAAGAAAACGCCCAGAGAACCCACATTGACTTGCGAACGCAAGGGCACGTGCAGCGATTTCGGCTGAGGCGACCTGTAACATCGATACCGTGTTCTTGGCTGTCGAAACACTTAAGTCGCCAATTTAGATGGATTTTTTCCGAGCGCTTCCACAAGCCCCAGCGGAGACTCCTCGTGGATTCCTATGAAAAGCTGGTGCGTCTCCAAAGCCACATCCTGTCACTTTCTTATGTCTCGCAGCGTGTAAGTGGACAGATCGCGTTCCGGGATATACCGATGCAACGCGGCATCCCGCTCGCGTCGCGCACTGCGGCGAGGAAATGCGATGACACGAGCCAAGCGAGCGACGATTTACGCGGCCGTCATACTTGGGGCCACGCTGCCGATTTCCGTATCACAAGCTGCTGACATGACGCCGGACGCGCCAGCCCCGACGCCGGTACAAACCTCCTCGGGATGGACCTATACTGTCACTCCGTATTTGTGGGCCGCTGGAATTTCGGGCGATGTTGGAGTGCGCAGATTACCCGAGGCTCATATCAATGCAGACTTCGGCGACATTTGGAACAATCTCGATTTCGGGGCGATGGTGACAGGCGAGGCGCGTTATGATCGCTACAGCATTGTCGGCGACGTTATATATTTGAAGCTCTCAAACGACACCGCCACGCCGAGAGGTATCGTCGCCAACAATGTTGAGGTCACCTCCAAGACCTTCACCGGCTTCCTCGGCGCGGGATATGCGCTGCTCGACGCACCGAACGGCCACCTCGATATCGTCGGCGGGGCAAGACTCTGGTCGCTCGACAACACGATTTCCTTCAACGGCGGCTTCCTGGACGGTGCACGGGGCGACAGCACCAAGACTTGGGTTGATGCGATGGCCGGCCTGAAGGGCAACTATTTCTTCACGCCACAGATCTACACGACAGGGTGGGGCCTCGTGGGCGGGGGCGGCGCAGATGTTGATTGGGATGTCGGTGCGGGTCTCGGCTACAAGTTCAACAACACGTTTTCGGCTGAGGTCGGCTACCGTGCCATGGGCGTGAACTATCGAGATAATGGGTTCGTTTATGATGTGGTCTTGCAAGGCCCGACTGTGGGCCTATCCATCCACTTCTAGCTCATCAAGGGCGACGCAAGAAAGCTGCAGAGCCGGCAAAGAAAGTCGGTTGATTGAGGCTGGCTACCTCGGAGCGCTACGGTCTGGTAGCGCGTTCTTGGTCCGCCCCTGTCCAGCTTACCACATTGATGGTTGGCGAGCTTGAAAAGATCGCTCACCTAAGAGCCTTGCCGCCGTCGGGGCGCCTCAGGAGGGCCCACCAATGCCGTGATCGGCGGCAGTAGCCCGTTCTCAGCGGAGGGAACTTACGCGCTCCACCTGCACAACAGCAATCATGGTCCCGACCGTATCCGTACTGGCAACTCGACATCTTTAAACCCATCTGTTGCGGCCAGGCACTAGTCAAGCCAGCTTGAACGTCCGAGTATATCGGCTGGGGTGCATTTGGGGATCCAAAATGATTTATGCTCGCCTCACATCGACCGCCGCCTCCTTCGCTCTGATCGCAGCCTTTGCGACGCCATTGCTCGCTGAGGACAACAGCGAGGAGCTGGCGAAGAAGCTCGCAAACCCGATTGCTTCGCTGGTCAGCGTGCCGTTCCAATTCAACTGGGACCAGAGTTATGGTCCCAACAATGGCGACAAAGCGTACGTCAACGTGCAGCCGGTCATCCCCTTCCACCTGAACGAGGACTGGAATCTCATATCCAGGACGATTGTACCAATCGCCTACCAGCACGATATCGCAGGGCCATCTGGCGATCAGTTTGGCCTTGGCGACACCCTTCAGAGTTTCTTCTTATCGCCCGCCAAGCCGACCGCAGGCGGGCTCATCTGGGGGGTCGGCCCGGCCTTGCTGTTGCCGACTGCCACCGATGAACAGCTGGGCAGCGGCAAGTGGGGGGCAGGTCCGACAGGCGTGGCGCTAAAGCAGGAGGGGCCGTGGACCTACGGTATCCTGGCAAACCAAATCTGGTCTTTTGCCGGGCAGGACGATCGCGAGAACGTCAGTTCCACTTTCCTGGAGCCTTTTCTGTCTTACACTACACACGATGCCTGGACCTTCTCGCTGGACACCGAAAGCACTTACAATTGGGAAGCGCGCGACTGGGCGGTTCCGATCAATGTCACGATCTCCAAGCTCGTGCGCATCGACAAGCAGGCGGTCAGTTTCGGCATCGGTACGCGCTACTGGGCCGCAAGTCCCGACGGTGGACCGGACGGTTTTGGCATACGAGCCTTCGCGACGCTGCTTTTTCCCGAGTGACCGCACAACGCCGGTGATTCAGGGGATAGCTGAGTCATGAGCATTTTCGGCTACCTGCGTTCTCTACGTGCTAAGTGGCAATTGATAGAGCAAGCTGAATATCGGTGCGGCTCGACCAAAATCGCAGTCGATCGGGCCGGTTAGCTGTTGCGTGCTACAGAACCGGCGCAGTCTTCCCTTCCATCCCAGGACGTTGCTCCGTTCGGGACCCACCCGCCACTGTTGGTGAGGAAGCTACTTCTGGGCGAGAATTCGGTATAGCTTGCTAGTGAAAATCCCGGTCCAAATCAGGAAAAGCATTATCATTCAAATTGGGTGTTAACTGTCGGAACACCCCTTCGAACTATCAGGGCGAAGGGCATTATCGGGTCACATTCGGGACAAACGATTTGAGATTGCTCACTCGCCTTTTCCAGCGGTTTCTCGTCTTCTGCGTGGGCGTAGTAAGCGTTTGGCTGATAGTCTTCGTTGTCTTCGATACTGCCGATCACAGGCTTCCATGGGTCTTGGCGGTCTGCCTTACCTATGGCTTGGCTGCTTATGTCATTCTGCCTAACGTGGTCCGAATGTGCCTGAAGGTCCTTCATCGAAGACTTATCCCTAGATACACGATCACGGGAGATGGTCTGCCGGGCGATCCTGTAAATTTCGTCCTCATCGGCACCCTTCAACAACTCCGTAAGGCCTTTGAAACAGCAGGCTGGTCCACGGCCGACCGTTTGGGGATTGCAAGCTCGTGGCGAATGATACGAGCGTTTCTAGTCAACTCCGCCTATCCCACCGCCCCTTTCAGCACCCTTTATCTGTTTGGGCGTGGGCAGGATATTGGGTTCCAAGAGCCCATCGACGGCAGCCCGCGCAAGCGCCATCACATCCGCTTCTGGACGCTCAGCCTCGCCCATTCCGAAGACGACATGAGTGCCGCCAGCTTCTGGTTAAATACGGACAAGCCGTCGCCCGAGGAGCGCGCACTATGGGTTGGGGCGGGCACCCGAGACACTGGGTTCTCGCTAACTTGGCTAACATTTCAAGTTACGCATGCGACCGATTCGGATACGAACGCCGAGCGCGACTACATAGTCAATGAGCTAGCAGCAAGGCGAGTAATCGGGGATGTCGCGTGGCACAAATCGGGTTCAGTTTTGCAGACCGGAAAGGTCAACCACTACATTACCGATGGTGAGATCGCCTTCGCAAGTTTGACGGTGAGCTGAATTGCCATCAATACCTCCCGCCACGCCCTTTGAATCCGAGGATCCGCGCACGGGGAAACGGGAACTGAGCCAGATTTGGGCTGGAAAACGAACGTGCGGAGAACGTCGATGAGAATTGCGCAACCAGCCGCGTTCTGGATCGTGGTCACTGCAGTCGCTTTGGTTATGCTGGTGCTGTTGCGCCAAATCCTGCTGCCGTTCGTTGTCGGTGCATTGCTTGCCTATCTGCTCGTTCCGGCGGTCGACAGGCTGGAGAGGTTCGGGATCAATCGTTCGTTTGCAGCTCTGGCCGTCCTCCTGCCGCTAGTCGCGGGTCTTATCGCCTTTCTCTTGGTGATGCTTCCGGCAATTATTGGCGAGGCCAGATTTTTTATTGAGGAGTTTCCTCGCTACGTCACACGACTCCAGTCGCTCATTAACGATGCAAGCCGCCCTTGGATGCACAGTGTCATGGGTGACGAACTTCACATTGAGCAATCCTCCAGCGAAATCGCCAAGACGATGGGTAGCGACTGGCTCGATGGCTTTCTTCGCTCTCTATGGTCGAGCGGGCTCGCGCTAGTTTCCCTCATCTCGCTGCTCGTCGTCACGCCAATCATCGCCATCTATCTCGCAATCGACTGGCACCGAACGATTGCGATGGTCGATGGCTGGTTTCCCGCGGCATATCGTGGCGATATCAGGGCGCTTGGGCGCGAAATCCACGAAACAGTCGCCAGCTTCCTGCGCGGGCAGGTCATTATCTGTCTCGCTCTTGTGGTGATTTATGCGACAGCCCTCAGGCTCGTCGGGCTCAACCATGCCATATTGATCGGCGTTGCCGCAGGCCTCATCAGTTTTGTTCCCTATCTCGGTGCCGTCACCGGCATTTTTGTCTCGACGTGCGTTGCGACGGCTCAGTTCTGGCCGAATTGGGTACCTATCGCTGTTGTGGCGGGCATATTTATCGGCGGAGAAATACTTGCCGATTATGTGCTATCGCCGCGCGTCATCGGTCGTCGCGTCAAACTTAACCCAGTCTGGATGATGTTTGCGCTATTCGCTTTTGGATGGCTGTTCGGCTTCATTGGCGTGTTGTTGGCGATACCAATGGCGGCATCGTTGGGCGTGATCCTCCGGTTCGCCATGCGGCAATCATTACAGTCAAGCCGGCACTCGGCAGGCGGGCCTGATTAAGATTGTTGGGCGAGGACTTAAGGATAGGTTTTGAATTGATAAACGTTATTTGGTTTCCAGCCTCGGCCCCGGTTTCTACATTGACGTGAGGATGCTAGAGCCTGACGGTAGACTTCCGGTCCGACAAATTGGGTAGATGTCGCACGAACCATCGGTTGTGAACTTATATTGTCGCTTGAAGGGCCCTAGTGCGCAGATTGCCGGGGACCCTTTTTGGCACCCTGTCCCCGTCTGCCGATGAACCGGGTGGGAGCCTCGACCGACGCAGCGCCGCGTCGTTTGATCAATGGATTTCGCATGAAGGAATCCGAAAACTCGAACTTCAGGAGGAAATGATAATGGCTTCCCAAGGTGGAACTCACGAACAGCACGTGAAAGCTGGCCAGCAGAGCCATAAAGGTGGCGGCGACAAGAAGCAGGCTTCGACACAGGACGGTCAGTCGGGTTCTAGCCGCAGTGATTCTAACGAGCGGCAATCCAAGGCAGGGCAGCAGAGCAACAAGAAGAGCTAACGAAATCGAAGAGGCCCGGACAGGGCCTCTTCCCGTTGGCGTTTCGCCGCCGGCTGGCCTCAATCCTGGTGATTGGCTTTGTGGCAGTTGGTATCGATACCGTCTTCCAAAATATATTCCCCGATTTGCGCCTTGGCTGACAGCTTAGCGGAACCGCCGTCAAGCTGCTGGACGAGGATCGTAGACCGATGCGGGAGATGAGGCTCGTTTCGAAGATCTCTACAAGACCGAGAGGGCGGCGCAGAGATGAATGCCTGATGGATCGTGTCGCTAAGAGCCGTCGCCATCTAGCGATGTTGCTGTGAGGTTGGTGATAAGGTCGAACTCCAGGCGATTTCGCCCGCTGCCTCGAAACGAAACCCTCCGTTATCACGATCGCCCAAGCTGCGTCAAAACGTAGCTCTCGATCCCGTTCGCCTCCAGCACGCGATGTATCCAAAAGCCGTCCAGTCCCGCCTCTTGGATGGGCACGATGGGAAATGACTTTCCTGTTCGCAACCGCGCCTTCTGCTGTAGCTGCTCAAAGCGAGCCGGAAGCGCGAGGACATTTCCCACTGTTCACTGCATGCTTCGACATCTTATGGCGCGTGCGATCTAGTTTCCGTCGTCACAAACTCTTGGCAAGCGGCCCCAGCAGCACATCGCCGAACAGCGGCTGGTAGCTCTTGCGCACCTCGGGGTCTTCCTTGAAGGAGAGGGCGTATTGACCGATCTGGTGGAAATACGTGATGCGGGCGCGGACGGTGCTTTCTTTGTGGGAATAGCCCATCTTGAGGAAGGCGCGGATCAGGAGATCTATGCGTAGCTGGTCGATGGCGTCGACTTGCTTTTCGAGATCCTTCGAGGTCCGGGCCCAGTCGCGGACGGCAAGGTCGAGTTTGGGGCTAAAGGGATTTTCGTCGACCCAGGCATGGACGATGTCACTGAAGAACTGCACGCCATCGGTTACTTCGATGTCGACCATGGCCTGGAAGGGGGCGCAGTTGGCGCGGCGCCATTCTTCCAACAGGTCGTTGTGCAGGTCCTTTAGACTGGAGAAGTGGAAGTAGAAGCTGCCGCGCGTGACTTTGAACTGGCGGGCGAGGCGGTCGATCTTAACCTCGGCGATGCCACGGCTCTCCAGCATCTTGCGGGCCGCTACGACCCAACCCTGGCGGGTCAGTGTTCGGCGAGGGCCTTGGGTCTCGTCCGATTTCGCGGCGGCGCCGGTTGACTGCTTCGATCTTGCCAAGGCTTTTGCCCTTTCAATGCTGGGCCGCTTCGGGGCTGAATTGCGAACGGCACCTATGCCGGTCGATGTCTTGCCTATCGGCCTGCCGGTATCAACCAGCGGGCGCAGAATCAAGGGAGCGCGCTGATCCGCTCCAGCATGAGTTCGAAGAATGGCTCCGGCTCGATGCGGCGTAGCACGTTGCAATTCCGCGTCGCCCCGGTGACATGCCACCAATCGACCACGGTCATGCCGATCGTGACGGGCGAGGAAATGTCGACCGTGACATAGCACTGGCGCTGCTCGAAGATTTTGGGCGCAAGCAGGTAGCCGGTGACGCAGGCGTCGTGGATCGGCCGCGCTTCGGTCGGGAACTTGTGGGAGCCGTATTGACGGAAGAAATCCGCGAGATTGGCTGCTTCGATCGCCGCGCGGCTGCCGGTCTCGCGCAGCCGTCCGAGCCATTCCGGCGTCATCTGCGCCGTATAGGTACAATCGATGCCGGCCATGGTGACTGGAACCGCCGAGGCGAACACCTTGTGGGCGGCGTGCGGATCAACATAGATGTTGAACTCGGCGGCCGGCGTCGCATTGCCGCCCTCGAAGAAGCCGCCGCCCATAAGTACGACTTCGCGGATTCGGGGGATGATCCGGGGCTCCATGGTCATCGCCATGGCGAGATTGGTCATCGGCCCGAGCGTACAGACGGTGATCTCGCCCACTTCGGCTTCCATGATGGTGCGCACTATCCAGTTCACGCCATGCTCTTTTTGCAGTGGCGTCACCGGATCCGGCAGGTCGGCTCCGTCGAGGCCGGTCTCCCCATGGACATATTCCGCCGTCATCAGCGGCCGCACCATCGGCGCCGGGCAGCCGGCGAACACGGGAATGTCGGGACGGCCAGCCAATTCGACCACTTTCAGCGCATTAATCGCCGTCAGCCTGAGGGGGACATTGCCGCCCACGGTGGTGATGCCGACAACTTCGAGCTCCTTCGGCGAGCCCAGGGCGAAGAGGATAGCAAAGGCGTCGTCCTGCCCCGGATCGGTGTCAATGATTATCTTGCGTGGGGTCATTGCTTTGAGATTCTCATGGTTGAAGAATGCCTATTGCCGTTATCATTTCTATGTGTAGAAATACAGTACTGTATCGTATGTTCAAGACAGGAGTTTGCGATGAACTCGAACGACCGCGGCGATTTTTCCGAGATTCCGATTCTCGATGTTTCGTCGCTTTATGGCGATGACGAAGCGGCGATCCGGGCGACCGCGGCCACGCTGCGCAGCTATCTCGAAACGATCGGCTTTCTCTATGTCGTCGGCCATCCCATTCCGCGTGCCGATGTTGAAGCCGTCCGCGAGGCCTCCAAGCGCTTCTTCGCGCTGCCGGACGAAGAGAAGCTCAAGCTCAAGATCGACAAGAATTTCCGTGGCTTCCTGCCCTTCGCTGGCTCGACCATCGTAACCTCCTCGGTCGCCACCGTCAGCAAGCCGAACCAGAGCGAGTCGATCTTCTTTATGCATGAAGTCGACGCCAATGACCCCAAGTCGCTGGCCCAGGAGCCGCTGCAGGGCCCCAACCAGTGGCCGGACGAGGCCGCGCTGCCGGATTTCCGCGCCACGATCGAGAACTATGTCGCCGAAATGAGCACGCTGGCGCGCAAGATGGTGCAGGCCATCGCGCTGTCGCTCAACCTGCCCTCCGACAGCCTAGACCGCTATTTCGAAGATCCCACCACGTTCCTGCGCCTGCTGCACTACCCGACGCAGCCGCAGGAAGAAGGCCTGTTCGGTTCGGCGCCGCACACCGATTACGGCTTCATCACCCTGCTGGCGCAGGACAATGTTGGCGGTCTTGAAGTCAAGAACAAGGCCGGCGACTGGGTGCCCGCGCCGCCGGTGCCGGATTCCTTCGTGATGAATGTCGGCGACATTCTCGCCCGCTGGTCCAACGACGTCTTTGTGTCGACGCCCCACCGGGTCATCAACCGTACCGGCCGCGAGCGCTATTCACAGCCCTTCTTCTTCGATCCGTCGATGAGTGAGATAATCGAGGCGCTGGATGTTTGCGTGCCAGCTGGTAGCGAGTCAAAATATCCGCCGGTCCAGTACGGTGATTACCTCATGGAGCGGATTGACAAGAACTATCACTATCGCAAGAAGCAGGCGGCGGAAGCCGCGGCTGCGAAGGGTTGAGCTCAGCACCGTCGGGAGTATGGATTGGGACCGCCAGTCGAACCGGTCATATCAGTCGAGAAGCCGCCCGCGACCGCCGATGTGGTGATCGTGGGCGGCGGTATCATCGGACTAACCACAGCGCTCTTTCTAGTGCGCCGGGGCCTCTCGGTCGTGGCCTGCGAGAAAGGGCAGTTTGTCGGGGAACAATCGAGCCGCAACTGGGGCTGGGTCCGTCGCATGGGTCGCGATCCTCGCGAATTGCCGCTGATTGTCGAGGCCATGCGGATCTGGGAAGGCATGGATGAACTGGTCGGCGTCGATGTCGGCTTCCGCCGCACCGGTATTCTCTATCTCTGCGACAATGATGAAGATGTCGCCCATCACGAAAACTGGCTGAAACGCGCCGGCGACCATTGCGTCGATTCAAGAATGATCCGAGGCGCGGAGCTTTCGGCCTTGCTGCCGGGCGCCGCCCGCAACTGGCATGCCGCGCTTTATACCGCCAGCGACGCGCGGGCCGAGCCGCAGAAGGCGGCGGCGGCGATCGGCCGGGCTGCGGCAGCGGCGGGCGCGGTGCTGGTCGCCAATTGCGCGGTCCGGAATATCGAAACATCTAATGGCCGCGTGTCCGGTATCCTCACCGAGCATGGACATATCGACTGTCAGACCGTGGTAGTCGCCGGCGGCGTGTGGTCGACGAAGCTCCTGCGCGGCGTTGGGGTGAGGTTGCCGCAGCTTGGCGTGCGCGCCTCGGTGCTGCGGACCGCGCCGGTCTCGGGCGGTCCCGATGGCGCCGCATGGTGCACCGATTTCGCCTACAGGAAACGGCTCGATGGCGGCTATACGATCGCCGACGGTAGCCAGAATCGGCACGATATCGGCGCCGACAGTTTCCGCTATTTCTTCGATTTCGTGCCGATGATGCGGCAGGAATGGAGCAGCTTCAACCTTGGGCTCTTCACCGGCCCAGCCAGTAACGGCGCGGGCGACACGCAGTTCGAACGGGTACGGACGCTCGATCCCGCTCCGTTGGGGAGCCGACTCTCGGCGACTTATGCGGCCTTCCAGAAGGCCTTCCCCGTGGTCAAGGGCGTGGCGGTCGAACAGGCCTGGGCGGGCATCATCGATGCAACGCCGGATGCGATCCCCGTCATTTCGACGGTCAAATCACTGCCGGGCCTGGTCATTTCCACCGGCTTTTCCGGTCATGGATTCGGGATCGGCCCCGGTGCTGGGCGCCTTACCGCTGATCTCGTCTCCGGTGATAGGCCGATCGTCGATATCGCGGCCTTCCGTTACGAACGTTTCATAGACGGCACCAGGCCGCGACCGACCACAGGCGTTTGATGGGCACCTCTACCAAGAGTTCCCGTCAGGTACGCCGGCTGGAATGCGCCAGGGGATAACCGCATAACCCGTCCGAGGCGTCAGGAACTGAGAACAATACAAAGAGAGGAACGACTGAAATGAACACACATCTGAAAATGGCCGGGCTCGGCCTCGGCGCGCTGTTTACGGTCTGGAGCAGCTCGGCGCTATCGGCCGAGATCAAGGCTTCGCCTGAAGTCCAGAGCAGCGGCAAGCTTTCCGTCGCCAACACGCTCGATTACGCGCCTTTCGAATATCTCGACGCCGACGGCAAGCAGGTCGGCATCATCATCGAACTGGCCGGCCAAGTCGCCAAGTTGGTCAATGCCGAACTCGACGTGCAGCGCACACCGTTCCCCTCGATGATCCCCGGCCTTGCATCCGGCCGTTTCAAGATCGCCTGGGAAACTTTTTCAGCCAATCCCGAGCGCCTCAAGCAGGTCGATTTCGTGATGTTCATCAAGGCCGGCATAGCCGCCTCGACATCGCCCGAGAAAAAGGGCAGCTTTACCGGCGACACGCCGCTGTGCGGCAAGCGGGTGGGCGTCTCCGCCGGCAGCGCCTCGGACTTCCTCGTCGACAAGCTGAGCAAGGATTGCACGGACAAGGGCCAAACCGAGATCACCAAGTCGGTGTTCAATTCCTCCACCGACATCGTGCAGGCGGTTCTCTCGGACCGCGTCGACGCGCGCATGGATGACGCCACCTCGTCGAGCTATTTCGAAGTGACTAGCAAGGGCCAGCTGGTCGTCCTGCCGACGCTCTACGACATCGCGCCGCTAGGTCTGGCGGTCGCCAAAGATGATCCGGCCACAAGCGATATGATCGTCGCGGCACTTGCCGAACTCTTCAGGAACGGGAAGTACCAGGAGATCCTGAAGAAGTACGGCATGGGCACCTATGCGATCAAGGAGCCCTATTTCGTCAACAAAATGGGCTCGCTGCGCGCCGATTGATGGCTGGCGCTGTCCGCCCGGCCCATCTCGGAGCGCCGCCGCATTCGCTGATGTGGTGGCGCTCTAGCGTTGTCCGGCCCATGCCGCACACCCATGACGACACTCTGTAGGAAAAGCGAATGAGCATGGCAGACCCTCCCCCCACCCCGACCATGGCGAATGCGGCCATAGCGGACAAGGTGGCGCGCCTGAAGGTGGTTCCCCAGCGACAATATGGCATCTGGGTGGGCACCGCGCTTGCGCTGCTGTTGGTCGCGCTCATCATCCGCGCCTTCGCAGTCAATCCAGCCTTCTCCTGGGACACCGCGGCCAAATACATACTGCATCCGCCGATCCTGCGCGGGCTAGGCACGACGCTGCTGCTAACTGTGCTGATCATGGCGGTGGCGATCGTCGTTGGCACCGTAGTCGCCATCATGCGCGTCTCTCCGAGCCCGATCCTGCGCGCATTCGCCAGCGTCTATGTCTGGTTCTTCCGGGGCGTGCCGGCGCTAATCCAGCTGATCTTCTGGTTTAATCTTTCTCTGCTGGTGCGGCAGATCTCGTTGACGTTGCCCTATATCGGCACCGTATTCTCGGCCAGGACCAATGACATCATGACGCCGTTCCTCTCGGCCGTCGTCGCGCTTTCGCTCTGCGAGGCCGGTTACATGGCAGAGATCATCCGCGCCGGTATCAAGTCCGTGCCGTCGGGCCAGGCCGAGGCGGCGAGTGCGTTGGGCATGCCATACCGCATGATCCTCAAGCGCATTACGCTGCCGCAGGCCATGCGCTTCGTCGTGCCGCCGACCGGCAACGAGGCTATCAACCTGCTGAAAATGACCTCGCTCGTGACCTTCATCGCCGTCGACGACCTGTTCTATTCGGCCCAGAGCATCTATGCCCGCACGTTCGAGACCATCCCGCTCCTGATCGTGGTCGCCTTCTGGTATCTAGCCGTCGTCAGTATCATGTCGGTCGGCCAGCTGTTCCTCGAACGGCATTTCGGCCGTAGCGACAAGCGCGACGATGCCATGCTGATCGAGATCCTGGCACGCGCCATCACTTGGCGGAGGAGGCAAAGCGATGTCTAAGGCAAGCAAAGACAATCGTTCCCGTTTCCAGGTACCGGCCGATTCCATGGTCTTCGCCCGCGGCGTACGAAAGTCCTACGGCAATATCGAAGTGCTTAAGGGCGTCGATCTCGACGTGCCCAAGGGCTCCGTCAGCTGCATCATCGGCCCGTCAGGCTCTGGCAAGAGCACCTTCCTGCGCTGCATCAATCATCTGGAGAAGCTGAGCGGCGGTCTGCTGCTGGTGGATGGAGAATTCGTCGGCTACGACCTGATCGGCAACAGTCTGCACGAGGTCAGGGACGTTCTGCTCTGCCAGAGGCGCGCCGAGATCGGGATGCTGTTTCAGTCCTTCAACCTGTTTTCCCACATGACCGTGATGGAGAACATGATCGAAGCACCGACCCAGGTGCGCCGGACGCCGGTGGAACAGGCGCGCGCCGAAGCCGCCGTGCTGCTCGCTCGCGTCGGGCTGTCGGACAAGCATGACCGCTATCCCCGCGAGCTCTCCGGCGGCCAGCAGCAGCGCGTCGCCATCGCCCGCGCCATGGCGATGAGACCGAAAGTGCTGCTGTTCGACGAGCCTACCTCGGCGCTCGACCCGGAACTTGTCGGCGAGGTGCTGAGCGTCATGCGCGATCTCGCCGAGAGTGGCATGACCATGGTGGTCGTGACCCACGAGATCGGCTTCGCCCGCGAAATCGGCGACCAATTGATCTTCATGGACGAGGGCGTGATCGTCGAGCAGGGCGAACCTCGCGCGATGATCAGCGACCCAAGATCGCCTCGCACGCGGGAATTCTTGTCGCGCGTGTTGTGAATGCGCGTTGGTCAGAGCCGAGGATATGCAGCGCGTGTTAGCGAAGGCATGACACTTTTGGCCGGAAGGTAAATGGCTGGAGCCCCACCGCTCGATCCCCTGAGGATGGCACAGCGTAGTAAGCCCCGAAAAGGAACCGATTATGGCAACAACACCCCGAAGACCAACTAATCCAAAAGACACCGCTGAGGCATTGTTCAGTCCGAGAAAGAAGGAGGCGGCTCCTGCGATCGAAAGACCCGCAATCCCGCACACCAAGGAAATGATATCATTGAGGATCAACAGCGACGTCCTGGCGCACTTTCAGGCGGACGGCCCTGGTTGGCAGGACCGCATGAACGATGCCTTGCGGGATGCCGTGAAACGCGCGGTTTGATCGACGTTTAGTCGCGTGTCCGCCTACCGTCTCCTCCGTTGCAAATGGTGTCACGCAGCTTCGAATGCGACTGTGATCGCCTTTCCATGGACGAGCAACGGGACTTGGAGGATCTCATGACCAGGAGGTCTGGACGTGAGGTTCGAGGGACTTCTACCGTGAAATTATCGGACGGAGTAACGCGGGAATAAAACCGTGGCGCAGCAAAAGCGCCTTTCGCAGGCGTGGCTGCACTTTGTTACAGTAAGTTACTTCCGCTGCCCCAAACAGATTGCGATAATGGCCGCTTAACCCCATAGGAGGTCGCGAGAAACGGCGACGCCGACCTGCCCCTACCTCACCGCGCGCGCCGATCCCGCGTGGGGGGTAGTTCTCCGGCGCCCACTCTTGACGTGGCTTCAAGGCTCGTTTTGCGTCAACCTCGCGGGCACCTCCAAGCCCAACGTTGCTCCAAATTCGCATGCTTTCAAGAGGCCCTGGATACGGAGCGCGCAGATCTGTGGTTCATTCGTTGTCTGAAGATATGTTCTTGAAGCGCACGCACGCCTCGCTCTTCATCGCCCGAGAGAATTGCGACGCGGAGTTCTTCATGCTCCTGGACGATGTTGGAGATGGCTTTCTCGGAAAGAATCTCACGCCCAAAAACGATCCAGACATGGCGCGCGATCGCCTGCCAGAGCGTCCAAACAATACGATTATTGGAAATCAAGCAAAGATCGGCGTGAAAGGCAATATCCGCCTGATTGACGCCAGTGAGGTCGTTTCGTGAAACCTGCGTCGCCATATCGGCGATACGCTGGTCAAGGCTTTCGCCTAATCGTGCCATCAACTCCGGCGCAGACATCAGGGTTTTGACCGCAATAACTTCTACGGCAAGCCGCGCCTCGCAGATTCGATCGAGCATGGTTTCGTCGATGGGGATTACATGAAGCCCCCTATGGGGTTCCCCCTCCAGAATGCCTTGCGTAACGAGAATTTTGAGTGCCTCGCGAACCGGCACCCTGCTGACCTTGAAGCGGGCCGCTATCTCGGCCTCCACGATGCGTTCGCTGGGTTTGAGCACGCCAAGTGCGATCGCCTCGACCAACGTGTCGGATATCTGCTCGGCGAGGTTCTTTCGTCGTTGCAAGGTCATTTCAGTTCTGACGGCACGGTCCATGATTCACTCTGCCTCGGCAATGGCGCCATTGCTCAAGCATAGCGCTGTTTGCCTGTCAAAATAGCGCATTTGAAATTGAATACAATTAGTTTGCCTACATTCATGCAATTTGCTTGACCGGTCGGCGACACTTATGCGAACTTTTCCTGCCCGGACTGGCTCATCCGGCAAGGTCCGTTCGATCTCGTGAATTCGGTGCGAGCCGTTGGGAGGATCAGATGAAATCCAGAATATTAGGCGGAATAGCCGCCGGCATTTTTGCAATAGGTGCCATGTTGGCGGCCAATGCGGCTTCCGCCGCAGGGGCGGATGTGCCCGCGCCGGGGGTGAGCAGTCGCATCGACGCTATTAAGGCACGGGGCACTCTCAAGGTTGCAGTTCTCGGCGAATTGCCGTGGCTGATCGAAAATACCAGCGGTTCGGGTGAACCTTTCAGCGGGCCGTCGTGGCTGCTCGCCACGGAATACGCCAAGCGACTGGGTGTCAAACTTGAACCCGTGCCGGTCAGTCACGAGACCAAAGTGCCGATCCTGGCTACCGGACAAGTGGACATTACCATTGCGCCGCTATCCATCACGGACGCCCGCAAAAAGGTGGTGGATTTTATCGTCTACTCGAAATCCAGCCTTTGCATGATTGGATTGAAGTCGAATCCAAAGTTGGCAAACATCAAGTCGGTGGATGATCTCAACTCGCCCGACATCACCATGGCCTATTACACCGGTACCCCACCCGAGACCTGGGTGCCGACGCGCTTTCCTAAGATGGCCGCGCACGGCGTCAGCGGGTCCGGTGCCACCGCCCCCGTTGAGGAAATCGTGTCGAAGCGAGCAGACATCGCGCCCCTCGACAATACAAAATGGCCTGAGGTAGACAAGGCCGTAGCCGGTCTTATGGTTTTCCCCGCAGACTGCCTGCGCAGCCAGGAAATGGCGACGCCGGTAGGTCACGCCATCGACAAGAACCAGCCCGAATTTCTGGCTTGGCTGCAGGCTGTGGCTGCCGAAGTCCAACCGCAGGTCGAAGCGGAGGAATTCCGGGTAATTAAAGGCAATTAGTTCCGCCCTCATTCCTGAATAAGGCGGCAATGCGGCCGCCTTATTCCTAACCGGAACCGCTTCACGTGCAATTCGATTTCACCATCCTTGGCGGCTATTGGCGTTTCCTGCTCAATGGTGTTTTGTTCACCCTCTCGCTGAGCATTCTGTCCATCGCTATCGGATTGGCCACCGGGCTTGTTGTTGGCATCGCACGAACATATGGCCCGCGATGGCTCGATGCGCTGCTGTCGATCTATGTGGACACAATGCGCTCCGTTCCCCTCCTGGTAATCCTGGTCTGGATTTTTTTCGCACTGCCTCTGGTAAGCGGATACTCAATGAGCCCGTTTATTGCCGCCGTCGTCGGCATGGGTCTTCACCTTGGCGCCTTCGTGGCGGAACTGGTCCGTGCAGGACTAACATCCATCCGCCCAGGGCAGGCCCGCGCGGCGCTGGCACTTGGCATGAGCCCGATGCAAGCGATACGCATCGTCGTATTGCCGCAGGCGTTGATCCGCATGCTGCCGACGTTCGGGTCGTTACTCGTTATCACGATAAAGGACAGTTCGCTGGCCTCGGCAATCGCAGTTCCGGAGTTGATGCGCCAAAGCCAGGTTGTGGTCGGGCAAACCTACCGACCGTTTGAAGTGTTCACAGCAGCACTGATCGTCTACTTCGTGATGAGCTGGCCTGTGGCGCGCGCGGTCGACCATTTGTATCGGCGCATCGCCCATCTCGGTGCCTCATGAAATTCGATTGGAGCGTGATAGCCAACAACTGGCCCCTTTTGCTGCACGGGGCAGGAGTCACAATCATGCTGGCCTTTGCCACCATGGCGCTGGCCCTGCCCGGTGGCATGCTGCTGACTTTGATGCGCATGTCCCGCCTGGCACCGGTACGTGCGTTCGCCACCGGCTTCGTAGAATTTTTCCGCACTACGCCCATCATCCTGCAGGTCTACTGGGTTTTCTATATTCTTCCGGTGATGATCGACTTCCGCGCATCGGCTTTTGCCACCGGGCTGATCGCATTGACGCTAAATGTCTCAGCATTCAACTCCGAAACCTTCCGATCCGGCATCAACTCTATCCGCGCTGGCCAGCGCAATGCAGCCCTGGCACTGGGGATGAGCGAATGGCAAGCGCTCAGGATCGTCATCATTCCTCAAGCGATCCACCGCGTGCTGCCTGCCTTGGCCAGCACCTGGGTGTCCCTTTTCAAAGATACTTCGCTGGTTTCGGTGATCGCGGTCGCTGAACTTTCCTATGTCGGACTGCAACTTCGCTCTCAAAGCTTCCGCGTGCTGGAAGTGCTGACGGCGATGGCGGTCCTCTACTGGCTGATGGGCTACCCGCAGGCAAAGCTCGCTGACTGGGTGCATCGCAAATTCAAGGTGAGCGAATGACGGCTGTACCGGCAACTCCCATTGTTGAGCTCGTCGATGTCTCCAAGCGCTATGGCACGGTGCAGGCGCTGAACGGCGTATCCCTCGATGTCAACCGTGGCGAGGTCGTCTGCCTGATCGGGCCGAGCGGGTCCGGCAAGTCAACGCTGCTGCGCGCCATCAACGCTCTCGACAGCATCGACGGCGGCACGGTCATCTTCGATGGAATCGACGTGCATGGCCCGCGCACCGACATTCGAAAGGTGCGCCAGCGCATGGGCATGGTGTTTCAGGGTTTCGAATTGTTCCCTCACATGACTGCGCGCGCCAACGTATCTGTCGGCCCGCACAAGATTCTTAAACTGTCGCGGCAAGACGCGAATTACCGCGCCGACGAACTTTTGGCAAAGGTCGGCCTGGTCGACAAGGCCGATGTTTATCCGGCCCAACTGTCGGGAGGCCAGCAGCAGCGGGTCGCGATTGCGCGGGCGCTGGCCATGCACCCGGACATGATGCTGTTCGACGAACCTACCTCGGCGCTCGACCCGGAAACCATCGGTGAAGTGCTAAGCGTCATGAAACAGTTGGCGGACGAGGGCATGACCATGGTGGTGGTCACCCACGAAATGACGTTTGCCGCGCGGGTGGCGCACAGGGTCGCCGTGTTCGACAAGGGACGGATCATCGAAATCGGCTCGCCGCACCAGGTATTCGAAGCGCCCACGGTGACGAGGACCCGCGATTTCCTTCGCCATCTCGGTTGGGATGGAAGCTCCGCTCGTTCGGTTTAGCCATCCATCAATTTCCATAAGGAAGAAAATCATGAAGATTACAGATATCGAGTGCCACGTTCTTCTTGCTCCGGATATGAGCACTGGCAGCACGTCGTCCGCTCAGGACAGCTTCATCGTTATCATTCGAACGGACGAAGGCATTTCCGGACTTGGCGAATCCGACGTCAACCCCTGGATAGCCAAGGCCTGTATCGAGGCTCCCGGGACCCACACGATGGGGTTGGGTATCAAGGATATGCTGATAGGTGCCGATCCGCTGCAGACCGAAGAGTTATGGCACAAGATGTATGTCGGCACCGCCATGAACGGGCGGCGCGGCGCGGTGATACACGCCATGGGCGCTATCGACATGGCGCTGTGGGATATACGCGGTAAAGTCGAGGGAAAGCCCATCTTCGAGCTTCTTGGAGGGGCCGAGCAGGCGGAAGTCATCCCCTACGCCTCGCTCCAGCCCAGCGGCAATCGCTGGGAAGAATATCGCGACTCGCTGTGTATCTGGGCCGAACGCGCCAAGGGCCTGGGATTCAAGGCTGTAAAAGCCGAGGTCACGATGAACGGCCCCTACGCGCATGACGGCATGCGTGAGCCCTATGAAAATCACACCAGGGTCGTAGAGGCGGTCCGCAAGGCGCTGGGCAAGGACATCGCGCTGATGATAGATGTGCAATATATGTGGCCGGATGCTGAAACCGCGCTGCGCACGATCAAAGATTGGGCGGAATTCGACATTTTCTTCCTCGAAACCCCGCTCTGGATTGATAAGCTCGATGATTATGCTCGCTTGCACCACGAGGCGCCAATGCCGATTGCGGCCGGGGAATGGCAGGCAACGCGCTATGAGTTCGAGGAACTTATGGATCGCGGCAAGGTCGATGTGGCGCAGCCCGATATCGGCCGCGTCGGCGGATTCGGCGAGGCCAAGGCAGTCTGTGATATGGCAGCGGAACGTGGTCGCATTATCGTACCGCACTGCTGGAAGACGGGCATCTCGGTGACCGCTACTGCGCATCTGGCGTTCAACACTTCGCATTGCCGCTTTATCGAGTACCTGCCACCGAGCCTTTGTGTCGATGCGTTGCGCAAGGAATTGGCGGAGGATGGTTTTACGTTCAACAACGGCGTCATCGAAAAGCCCACAAAACCAGGGCTGGGTGCGGTGCTTAATGAGGAAGCGTTACGGTTTTTCAAAGTAGCATAGATATGGCGGGTTCGGTCGACCGTCCCCACACTCGGCAAGCGAGGAATCTGCTTGTCGCCAGTAAAGGATCTCACGATTCAACGAAATCGCTGGTGTTTCATTTAGCTAATGTGCGGGTTCTTTGGGTCTCTTCTCGACCTTTACCATTGCAACGAGTGCAAGCGGCTGCGACGTCGGGGCGGTCTGCCCGCTGGCCGGCCTGCGGAGCCGGCAGAAACGCGACGAGGCGGTCATTTCTACTCCTTGCTCGTAACGCGGAATGATCTCCGACATCGCTGTTGGATGACATGATCGCGTGGCGCACGTTGCTTCGACCTGTCACCTGCCGGCCGAACCGGGTTGGCCTTGACTCGTTTCGGCTTCGAGCGCTAGCTGGTACGCGAAACATCTTTAATCGAGTGACGACTATGGATGTAGAAAAAGCCATCGCGCTGGTCTCCGCGGCAGGCATTGAACTGACCGACCGCCGCCGGAACAGCAACGACGACGGATGGTCCGTCAGCTTCGCGAACGGAGCCGCGCTCGAAGTGCACGATAGCGGGAAGTTGTCGGCCTCTGGCAACGGCGCTGACGCTGTCGCCAAGCTGCTCGCTCTTCGGGTCGAGTCCGGAAACAGTTAGATCTTAATTGGGGCCTGGCGCAGGCTTCGGCACCCGCGTGAGCTGCGCTGCCGTGGAGGCCTTACTGGGCTTTTGTCGGACTGTAGCCATCTGTCAGCGTGTTCAGGAACGCTACGACATCATCTATCTCGGCAGAGGTCAGCGCCGGCTTGTCACCGGGGCGGCGATCGAAGGGCGGGTCCATGTTGACGTTCGCCTTTGCCCCCTCCGGCAGGTCGTCGTATTTGTCGACGCCGCCGTTGGCCCGATACGCATACCAGCGCCCCGGATCCATCTCCCGTTCCACATAGAACTCCACGGCCTGGCGAAGTGAATGGAAGACGCCGTTGTGGAAGAAGGTCTGGCGCAGTGCGACGTTGCGCAGCGTCGGCGTGCGGAACAGACCGCAATACTCCTTGCGGCCGGCAAAGTCAGTGCGCAGCGGGCCGCACAGGCCAAGATCGAAATAACGCGGATCCCTGTTGGCGGGAATATCCGGATTGCGCGGCACGCCGAGCGCGATCAGGCCGTAATCGGTGAACTGCGGCGGCGTGCCGTCGTTGCCTCGCTGGCTGACATGGCACGAGGAGCAATTGCCCTTGTCGGGCGCCTCGAACAGATCGCGTCCCCTCGCCTCCTGAGCGGTCAGCGTCGTCTGCCCGGCCAGTACGGCGTCGAACTTGCTCGAATAAGGATAGAAGGTCTGATAATCCTGCTCGAAGACCTCGATGGCCTTGAGCGCGGTGTCATAGACGGTCCGGGGATCGTCTTGCCGGTCCGGGCCGGCTATGGCGGCGATCTTTTTGTCGTATCCTGCCGCGAGCAGCCGCCGGGCGATCTCCGCCTCGTCCTTGTTGCCCATCTCAAAACCGGACAGCAGCGGAATTTTGGCCTGTTCCCGGCCACGGTCTGCGCGCCCATCCCAGGTCAGGCCGCCAGTCGGCCCGTTGTCGATACTCTCGTCGGCGTCGTCTTCCGATTCGAAGAAATGCTCGGTGAAGGGCGGTACGGCCTGCAGGTACTTGAGCGACGGAACCGCCCTGACGCCGGGCTGATGCATATCGCCGCCACCGAGCTGGACTGCGAGGGCATTCCGTGGACCGAAGGCATGGTCCGGGTCATGGCAGGAGGCGCACGCGATCTTGCCTGAACCCGACAGCGAAGGATCGAAAAACAACGCCCGCCCGAGCTCACCCAGCGCCTCCACTTGTCGGCGGGCCTGGGCGCGCGTGAACTCCTGTCCGGCGGCGGCGGATGTGGGCGAAACTTCGACGGAAGCGCCGGCTGCAAGCACCGTTGCCATCAAGACAAACAGCAGCATCCGAGCCCGGCGCTCTCCTCTTATGCCGTAAAGAAATTTTGTGATTACCTTCATTATTCGGCGTGTCTTCGACGGCTTTGCAAGGCATGATGGCGCAAGCATCGGTAGATATCAATAAACAGATATGAACGAGGACACCATGCGGTCGACATTGATCCTGACAGCTTCAACAGTCGGCCTTGTCGTCGGCTCCCTCACCTCCGCGCGAGCCGCGGGGCCTGGTAACGACGCCGATCTGAAGGCGATCGACACGGTCGTCGTGATCTATGCCGAGAACCGGAGCTTCGACAATCTTTACGGAAATTTTCCGGGTGCCAACGGGCTTCAGAATGCCTCCATCAACGCGCTCGTCCAGCTCGATCGCGACAACACGCCTCTGGCTGAGTTGCCGCCCGTTTGGGACGGTTTGACCGCCAAGGGTATAGTACCGCCGGTCACGCAAGCGCAGACCGAGCATCTCGCAAACCACCCCTTTTGGGTCGACGATCCCGTTGGTTTCAACCAACCGCTCGGGACGATCACCCACGATCTCTGGCATCGCTTCTACCAAAACCAGATGCAGATCGACGGCGGCAGGAACAATAAGTTCGTCGCATATGCCGATTCCGGCGCCATGGTAATGGGCCTGTGGGACGGTTCGAAGACAGCCATGTGGACGGTCGCGCAGAAATATACGCTTGCCGATAATTTCTTCATGGGTGGCTTCGGAGGCTCGTTCTTCAATCACCAATGGCTGGTCTGCGCCTGCGCGCCCTACTATGCAAACGCGGACACCAATCCGGCTAAGCCGTCGATCGCAGTTGTGGAGCCGGATGGCGTCACACTGAAAATCGCGGATAACTCGCCGAGATCGGCACTCGACGGCATCCCCAAATTCGCCGGCGACGGCAACCTTACACCCGACTCTACGCCGTAAACACCATGCAGCCGCCCTACCAACCGAGCGGGAATGCGCCGGTCGCCGGTTCCGATCCGACCAGCGCCGATCCCACCAAACCGACGACACTGCCGCCGCAGACGGAGCCGACGATCGGCGACCTCCTCAGCCTAAAGCATATCAACTGGGCCTGGTATGGCGGCGCCTGGCAGGACGTTCTCGACCATGGCAACAAGACCCCGGTTCCTAACTTCCAATACCACCACCAGCCTTTCAATTATTATGCGAACTTCGCGCCAGGAACGGCGGCGCGCGCTCAACATCTGCGTGACGGAGGGTTGGGTGGTGCCGAATTCATCAAGCAGATCGATGCCGGTGCACTACCCGCGGTCTCATTCTACAAACCGCAGGGTGATCTGAACGAGCACTCCGGCTACGCCGACATTCTGGCAGGCGACAAACACATCGCCGACGTTGTCGCCCATCTCGAAAAAAGCCCCCAATGGCCGCACATGATCGTCGTCGTCACCTATGACGAGAATGGCGGGCTTTGGGACCATGTCGCGCCACCGAAGGCCGACCGCTGGGGCCCCGGATCGCGCATTCCCGCCATTGTCATCTCGCCGTTCGCGCGCCGCGGCTTCGTCGACCACACGCCGATGGACACGACCTCGATCCTGCGCTTCATTACGCGCCGGTTCGAGCTTCCGACGCTGCACGGCATTACGGTGCGAGACAGCGCCGTAGCCTCCTACGGCGAATTACCCCTTGGGGACCTTACAAGCGCGCTCGATCTGACAGCGCATTGAGAGGGCATTCGCCACAGCTAACCCGCTGCCCTTGTCACGCGACCGTACAGCTATAGGAGATTTGGATGTATTTGATCGCCTACCCTTCTGCAGTCCGCTCCTATTCCCAGTGAGAACCGTAGATACCGGCCCCGGCCCCTCAGATGACAAGGTGCTGAATCAAGTATAGCGTCGCCGTTTTGATAGACGGTGCATTTTGGGCTAAGACAATCCATCCGTTTGGCGCGCCCCTCGACTGCGTTGGCGTGCACTCGGTCGATGTCAATCAGCCTCGTACGATCGTTCGCAGGTCTTTTAGAACTGCTGCTGGGACGCCCGGCACTTAACGGAGGCGGAGCGTGCGAGCAGCGACGGGCAAGGCAATCGCGGCACTGTCGAAGGTCTCGACGCATTTCCGCGTCGCTTTCGCCTACCGCGTGCCATTCATCGCCACGCACCTCGTAGTCCGACTGGTCACGTCCGCGCTGCTGATACCATTGATCGGACTGCTTCTCGGCACTGTCGTCGCCTTTTCCGGCCGCAGCGCCATGACCGATCAGGACATCGCCCGGCTCCTGCTGACGCCTTTCGGCGCTCTAGCGGCCGCGGCCGCCCTCAGCCTCGGCATCGCCGCCGCGGCGCTGGACGTCACGTTGATGATGTACACGCTGGCGGTTCGAGAGCGGCATGCCTTTCCCGCGATCCGGCGGGGGCTTGGCTTCGTCGTTCCGCGTTTTCCACGGCTGATGCGCTTCGGCCTGGGGCTTCTCCTGCGCGTTCTCGCCATTGCCCTGCCCTTCGGCCTGGCGATGGCTGCCACCGCTTATTGGCTACTGCGCGACTACGACATCAACTACTACCTCACCTATCATCCGCCGCAGGCCTTGTTCGCCGCCGCCATCATCGCAGTTTTGGCGACGCTCATGGGCCTGGTCATGCTGTCATTTCTGACCCGCTGGGGCTTCGCCCTGCAACTCGTCGTGGGGCTGGGCGTCGCGCCAAGGACCGCCTTCAAAGAGAGCGCCGCGCTGCTTCAAGGGCGCAAGTTGAGCCTGTTGTGGCAGATCGTCGTCCTGATCACATTCCGATTTGGCATGGCCGCCGCCATCGCCGCGCTATTTGGTGCCATGATCGGTGGAGTTCCTTCGCTTATGGGCGACAGTCTACGGGGGATAGCTGCGATGACTTTCTTCCTGCTGCTGGTCTGGTGGCTGATGAATACCGTCGTATCGGCGCTAGCGAACGGTGCCCTGGCGCGGCTCCTGCTGACGGAGTTCTCGGAGGCGTCCGGGCAGGAAGGTCTTCCCTCGACCGCGACGGCCGATGCCGGCCCCCGACTGCCGCTTTGGGTCATTCTTGTAGCCACGTCGGCCTGCGTCACAGCGGGACTGTTCGTGACGGATGGTTTGCTCGCGCGAATAGGTTCGCCACGCACCGTCGAGATCATCGCGCACCGTGGTGCGGCAGGAATACGACCTGAAAACACCATGGCGGCCGTTCTCAAGGCGATCGACGACGGCGCCGACTGGGTGGAGATCGACGTGCAGGAGACCGCGGATGGCGAAGTCATCGTCGCCCATGACAGCGACTTCATGAAGTCGGCGGGTGTCGACCTGAAGATCTGGAACGCGACGATGAGCGATATCGCCGGCATCGACATCGGTAGCTCGTTCGACCCCGCCTACGCGGGCGAGCGGACGCCCACCCTGCACGACGTGCTCATGGCCGCGCGCGGAAGGTCGAAGGTGATGATCGAACTGAAGTACTACGGGCACAATGTCGACCTGGAGAACAAGGTCGCCCGGATCGTCGAAGAGACGGGAATGACTGACAATATCTCCGTGATCTCGCTCAAATTGCCGATGGTCGAGAAAATGCAGGAACTGCGACCGGGATGGCGTACCGGGATTCTGGCCGCCAGAGCCATCGGCGACCTTTCGAAGCTCGACGCCGACTTCATCGCGGTAAACACCGGACAGGCCTCCGTCGGTTTGGTGAAGCGGAGCGCCGCGAAAGGAAAGAAGCTCTACGTCTGGACGGTGGACGAGCCTGTGACGATGTCGCGGATGATCTCGATGGGAGTGGACGGGCTTATCACCAACCAGCCCGCGTTGGCGCGACAGGTGATGGCGCAGCGAAATGCCCTCTCCTTGCCCGAGCGGCTGCTTCTGTGGGTGGCAGACAGCTTCGGCCTCGGCAGCTTCCGTCTCGTTGGAAACGAACAGGATGCCTGAGCGCTGAGCATCAAGACATCGACCAATGACGTCAATGTCGACCTCGTCGGCCTCGACCGCCGTCAGTTCGAGGTGAAGTTCGGCATCGAATTTTTGACGTTGCCAACGAAAGCTGCGCTTGGCCGGCGTTCAATCAGTATTTCGCGTCCACCAGAATTCTCTCTGCGACCCGCCACTTCCGTCGTTGATGATTCATCTTCATACGGCGCACGCCGATAGCGCGATGTGAAGATATGCGGAATGACAATGCGTGCTAATCTCATTTCAGTCCGGTGTGATCGATGACGGAGTTTGAACTGGCTTCGCTGAGCCGGTTCAAACTCGCAGAGTTTTACGCGGCTTGGGCCACGTCGTCGGTGTGACTAATTTGTGTTCCTAGTACCTTCAAGCATTCCCTGATAAATGCTGCGAGCGCCGTCCAGCCCTTCGCCGACACCATGGTGCCATCAACATAGGCTTCGGTTGGTGAGAGGTCGACGTAGGTGCCACCAGCCAGAGTTACTTCCGGCTCGCAAGCCCCGAGCGCGCCCACCTTCTTACCACGCACCACGCCGTCGACTGCTATCAAGATCTGAACGCCGTGGCAGATGGTAAAGATCGGCTTCTGCTTCTCATGGAAATGGCGGACGATGGCTTGCACGCGCTTGTCGGTCCGGATGTACTCAGGGCCACGACCGCCTGCCGCATAGACCGCATGATATTGATCGAGCTGCGCCTCTGCCTCCGAGAAGGTCTTATTGATCGTGAAGAAATGACCGAGCTTCTCGGTGTAGGTCTGATCGCCTTCGAAGTCGTGAAGCGATGTCTTGATGAGGTCGCCTGCCTTCTTGTCAGGGCAGATGACGTGCACAGTGTGTCCAACGGCTTCCATCGCCTGTTGATAGACGAAAATCTCGTATTCTTCGGTGAACTCACCGGTCAGCATCAGTATCTTCTTGCCTGGCATAATCTACTCCTCTTTGCTTCATGTGGCGGGGCGGCGCACGCCGCCCCGAACTAAGTGAAATGTTAGAATGGCGAATCGGGGAAGTAGTATTCCTTTGCGTTCTCCTTGGTGATCAGCGGCGCGTCGAGTTTGACCGTCCCGCGCACTGGCGCTTGTCCGATGAGGTTGGCGACGGTCATGTAGATCGCCGTCTTGATCATCGCCGGGGGATAAGGTGTTTCGACAGGCGTCATCTTGTCACCATCAATGACCTTTTTGACGATGTCTTTCATGCCATTGCCGCCGAGGGCTAGCTTGATATCCTTGCGCCCCGATTCCTTGACCGCTTCAAGGACGCCGAGGAGCATGTCGTCATCGTTGGCCCACACAGCATCAATTTTCGGGTACTTCGCCAGATAATCCTGCATAAGCTTGAACGCTTCGTCGCTGTTCCAGTGTGCATACTGGATGTCGAGTACCTTAAGGTCGGTACCCTTGATCGCGTCCTCAAAGCCTTTGATGCGCTCGTCGTCAATCACCGTCGGAATACCGCGCAGAACCACAAGATTGCCCTTGCCGCCAAGCTGGTCGATCATGAACTTTGCAGTGTTGCGTCCAACGGCGATGTTGTCGCCAGCAAGGTACAGGTCTTGGATAGAGGGGTCGTTGAGACCACGATCGACGACAGTGATGAACGTGCCGGCATCCTTAACCGCCTTCACAGGAGTCGTCAGCTCCTCCGAAGTGTAAGGCAGGATAACCAAGGCATCGAGCTTGCGTCCTGCCGAAAGATCCTCCAAGGCGCTGACCTGGGCCGTTGCCGACGGCGACGTCTTGACGATGACTTCGACGTTCGGGAATGCGGCGTTGATTTCCTTGGCTGCTGCTTGTGCGTGGTAGACGATACCGGCCGTCCAGCCATGATCGGCTGCTGGTATCGAAACCGCGACGACTTTTTTGTCGGCAGCAATCGCGTGGCCGCCGATAAGCAAACTACTTACGGCCGCAGCCGCAATCCATTTATTACTGAACATTCATTCCTCCCAGAATTGGACCCAAAATCATGAACTCATGCGGTCCTGACACGAGTTATTTCGAGAACCTTTGAATAAGCATGGCGATGATGATGATTACGCCTTGGACGCCCGATACGAGGTACTCGGAGACGAAGTCCGAGAGCACCATCAGGTTGGCGATGAGTTCGAGGATGACCGCGCCTGCCACCGTGCCGCAGACATGGCCCTTGCCGCCGCGAAGAGCAGTGCCGCCAATGACCACCGCGGTAATGACCTGCAATTCCCAAAGAACGCCTGTCGTCGGCGTAGCGGCTCCCAGGCGCGGCACGTAGCATATGGCGGCGATCGCGACGCAGGCACCTTGGATCGCATAGGCAATCGTGCGTGTTTTGACGATCGAGATGCCGGAATACCGGGCAACGTCCTCATTCGCGCCGACAGCAGCGCATTTCCGGCCGTATTTCATCTTGTAGAGAATGAAGGAAGCCACTGCAGCGACGGCGATCGAGATCAAGATCGGCACCGGGATTCCTCCCCAGGTACCGAAGTAAACCGGCCGGTAAGCGTCGCGCAGGCTGCGGTCGATCGGGATTGTCCCGCCATCGGACATGTAGGTGATAAGAGCCCTGAAGATCCCCATTGTGCCGAGCGTAGCGATGAATGGCTCTATCTTGCCGATGGTAACGATCAGGCCGTTCATGAGGCCGCAAAGCGTCCCGGCAAAAACCGCCACGACCATTCCGGCAGGAATTGCCGAGACGCCCCACTCCGGCGCCATCCTGTTCATGAACATGATGGTGATCCCCGTGATGAACGCGGCCATCGATCCGACGGAAAGATCCAGTCCTCCCGAGGAAATCACGAATGTCGCGCCGACGGCGATGATGGCGATAAACGCGCTACGGGTAACGACGTTGCTGAGATTCGTCGCCGAGAGAAAATCTGGATTGATCGCAAATCCGATCACCATCAATACAAAAAGCGCGACGAACGGCCCGACGTCAGTCCAGTGGATGTACCATTCCCGTTCCTGCTTGACCGCCGCTGAACCCGTGATTACCGTCATCGTCTTCCTCCCTCGCTGCTTCCCACAGCGGCGTCAGTCGTCGCCAGAAGCGCGACATTGTGTTCCGTCATCTCATCACCCGAGACCTCGCCGGCAATGCGCCCCTCGCGCATCACCAGGATCCGATCGCAGATGCCGATCAATTCCTGCATTTCAGAGGAAATGACGATGCACGTCCTTCCTTCCGCCACGAGCCTTTGGATGAAGACGTAAATCTGCGCCTTATTGGCGATGTCGATGCCGCGCGTGGGCTCATCAATGACCACGACTGAGGGAGTGGTGAGCAGGACCTTGGCGAGCAGAAGCTTCTGCTGATTACCGCCGGAAAGCTGTCCCGCTTTCACGCCCAGGCTCTTGAGCCGGATGTCGTACTCTTCAACCGCTTCAGTCAGAGCCGCCTGTTCACGCCGGCGGCGCATCATTATTCCCGGATGAAAGCGCTCCAATGCCGAGAGCGTCAGGTTCGGGGCCAGCCGCTCCTGAAGCAGAAGACCTTTCCCTTTTCGATCCTCCGTGAGGTAACCGACACCGGCGTCGATCGCAGCGCGGGGGGAATGGATGTTGATCGGCCTGCCCTCGAGTTCGACCGTACCCGTGGCCCGACGAAGCCCCATGATGCCTTCGAAAAGTTCCGTGCGGCCTGAGCCGATCATCCCGGCGAAACCCAGTATCTCTGACTTGCGCGCCTGGAAAGAGACGTCCTTGGCGAAACCCGGAACCGACAGATTGCGAACTGTCAGCATTGGTTCGCCGGTGGCCCTGACGCTTTTTTCAGGATAAAGCGATGCAAGATCGCGTCCGACCATGAGCCGTGCCATATCCATCTGGCTGAGAGTGCCGCCAGGATACGTTCCGATCATCTTGCCGTCGCGCAGCACCGTGACCTTGTCGGCCAGCCGCTGCACCTCATCGAGGCGATGGCTGATGTAGAGCACCGCAGCTCCTTGCTCCTTCAACTGCAGGATAATTCCGAGCAGTCGTTCAACCTCGTCCCCTGTGAGGACGGCGGTCGGCTCGTCGAAAATGACGAGTTTGTAGTCGTCAAGGAGTGCGCGGGCGATCTGAACGAGCTGGCGATCGGCAAGTGAGATATTGCGCACGAGCGCGTTCGGCGACACCAGGCAGCCGAGTTCCGCGAGCTTCTCGGTCGCAAGGCGCCGCATGGTCCGATCGTCGACGACGCGGTGACGCAGCAGCTCGCGGCCAAGAAACAGGTTCTCAGCGACGGTGAGTGCGTCAGCAAGCAGGATTTCCTGATGAACGAGAACGATTCCGGCGTCCTGAGCCTGCTGCGGCTTGGCAAACCTCACCTGGCAGCCGTCCATGGAAAGCGTGCCGCCACTTGGCTCGGCATAGCCTGACAGAAGCCGCATGAATGTCGACTTGCCCGCACCGTTCTCACCAATGATTGCGTGGATCTCACCAGGCAAAATGTCGAGTGTTACCTCTGAAAGTACCGTCACGGGGCCATATTGCTTGGAAAGACTTTCGGCCCGAAGGACTGGATCGCGAATCTTTTCGTCGACTTGCGCCACGGCTATCCTTCCCATTCTCTCGATACTCGCGACGTGGGACATTGACCGGTCCTCAGTCGAAGGCCGGCAGAAGCCGGTCGCGCGAATGCTCAAGATGGACCCGCATTGCCTTCTCGGCTGCCGACGCGTCGCCGGCTGCGAACGCTGCAAGGAGAGCTTCGTGCTCGTCCAGCGCTTCCTCGGTCACGCGTGAATGGAACATAAGACGGAAGATGTGGAAGTGGGTGTGCTGGTGGTTGAGCGTTTCGCGGATGAGTTCGTTGCCCGCGAACTCGAGGATCCTGTCATGAAACACGGCATCCTGCCTCGCGAAGGTCGAATAGCGCAGACGTTCGTCGCCGCCCTCGCGGCGGCCCATCACACCCGCCACCTCCCGCAGGACGGCCAGCTTTTGTTCATCCATTGCTAGCGCCGCCCTGGCAGCACTGTCAGGCTCGAGAAGCAGGCGAAGCTGATAGAGTTCATCAAACCGGCGCCGTGCGATTTGCGGGGCCGCGCTGTAGCCGATGAGATGGGTCTTGACGACGAGCCCTTCGCCCTCGAGACGGCCGAGCGCCTCTCTGATTGGCGTCTGCGACACGTTTAACTCACGGACGAGGTTATCGACCGTAATCCGCGATCCAGGCGCAATCTTGAGAGACATCAGTTGCGCGAAGATGGCCTCGTACACGCTCCCCGCCAGACTGCTGGATCTCTGGATAAAGCCGCTCGTATCGGGGGCATCTTTGGCCACGGGGGGATTTCGATCGAACATATTTTTGCCTCTTGACATGACCAATCGCTAACATGATGCTCCGCGATATGCAATCCCATATCCTATAGGATTTTATATTGGAGCGGATGTGAAGGTCACGAAGGACGAAGCAAGACGATTGGCGATAACGCTTCTGGAAGAGCGGAATGCGGTTTCAACGCATGCGGCGCTCCAAGCCGAGGTGCTCGTCGAAGCCGAGCTCAAAGGCCACCCTTCTCATGGTCTCCAGCGCCTCCCCCGGATCCTGACAAGAATCGAGCGTGGTCTTGCCGATCCACGAACAGAGGGCGTAGCGACATGGCGGTCGTCGGCCTTTTTAGAAGTGGATGGCCTTAGAGGGCTCGGACCGGTCGTGGCGGTCGCCGCTTTGAGGCGTATAGCGGAACGAGCGGCGTCAAGCGGCGTTGCGGTCGCCGGCATCCGCAATTCAAATCACATCGGTATGCTTGCCCATTACGTCGAACATCTCGCGAGCAAAGGGCAGATTGGGCTGGCCATGTCTTCGAGCGAAGCGTTGGTGCATCCCTACCGTGGCGCACGTGCATTGCTTGGAACCAATCCCGTGGCGATTGCCGTTCCAACCGCAGGACGGCCAATGGTCGTCGATCTCGCGACAGGGCTCGTCTCCATGGGCAAGATCCATCATCATGCGGCGAACGGATTGCCAATCCCGGTCGGCTGGGCCCGTGATGAGACCGGAATGCCAACCATCGATGCATCCGCAGCGATGAAGGGTTCGCTTGCCCCCTTCGGAGACGCAAAGGGATACGCTCTCGGTTTGGCGGTTGAGTTACTTGTAGCATCGATCGCTGGATCGGCGTTCGCCCCGAACATCCGGGGAACCCTCGACTCCGAAGCCGTTTGCAACAAGGGAGACGTGCTGATCGCGATCGATGTCGGTTCCCAGCCCGAGTTATTAGCTCGTTGCAGCGCCTATCTAGATCTTGTCCGGACTTCGCAGCCGGCCGATCACACCCACCCCGTCACTATCCCTGGCGATGGCGCTTCTGCGCGTCGGGACCGAGCCCTCTCAGACGGCTTCGAAGTAGCGCCCAGGCTCTGGGACGAACTGAACGCGCTTAGTCTTCTCAGCAAATCGCTTGTCAAAGGACACGGACAATGACCCTCTTTGCCGCCATTCGGCTTCCACAGGAAATTCTGTTTGGCAAAGGCCAGCGCCATGCCTTGCCGATCGTCGCAGGGAAGCTTGGGAAACGCGCGTTGATCTGTACCGACGAACGGTTTGCCGCGACGATCGTGTTCTCCGAGATCGTCAAGGCCCTTGAGGCAGCTTCCATTAACGTGCTGATTTACGACGGCGTCCAGCCTGACGTTCCACGCGATACAGTCTCGGTATGCGTCGAAGGTGCGCGCGGTTTCGATCCAGAGATGGTCATCGGCATCGGTGGCGGGAGTTGCCTGGATATGGCAAAGTGCGCGGCCCTCCTCCTCAGCCATGAGGGGCGGTTGCAGGACTACTACGGCGAATACAAGGTCCCAGGGCCAACCCTTCCGGTGATCGCCGTGCCAACGACGGCCGGCACAGGTTCCGAGGTGACCCCGGTCGCGGTAATCTCGGATTCCGACCGCACGTTGAAGGTAGGAATTTCCAGTCCCTATCTCATCGCGACCGCGGCAATCTGCGATCCGGAACTAACGATGACCTGCCCACCCGGACTGACTGCAGTCGCCGGTGCCGACGCTCTGACCCACGCTATCGAAGCCTTCACAGCGGCGCGCCGGGAACCCGATCCCCTCCTGGCTCAAAAGCACGTTTTCATTGGCAAGAGCACGTTGACCGATCATTTTGCTCTGTTGGCCATCAAGCTTCTTGGCCGGAGCTTGGAGAAGGCCTGCAAGGATGGTGCCGACGAGGACGCGCGGGCCGAGGTGATGATGGGGGCTCTCGCCGCTGGCTGCGCTTTTGGGACAGCGGGAACTGCCGCGGCTCACGCTGTCCAATATCCCGCGGGCGCTCTCACCCACACCGCTCATGGCCTCGGGGTCGCGACCATGATGCCCTACGTCATGAACTACAATCGGTCCGTCTCGGCAGCCGAGATGGCCGAGATCGCCTCGGCCCTCGGCCTAGACAGCTCGGCACGGAGCAGTGAAGAGATGGCCGAGGCCGCGATTGAAGAAATTCGCAGACTTTTCGCTTCAATCGGTATCACGCCAACTCTCGCCGATCTCGGGCTCTCCGCCGACAAGCTCGACTGGACTGCCGAACAGGCCTTGGGCATCGACAGACTGATCAAGAACAATCCTAGACCGTTCGACCTCGACGCCATGAAGCGTCTTGTGCGCGCAGCGTACGACGGCGACCTCGCCGCTTCCGCCATTTAATCATCGAGGAAATGACATGACGATTGCCCAGCAGACACCTCAGGCTGACCCCCAACTACCCGACATCCAGGCTGCTGCCCGCGGTCTGTACATTAATGGAAGCTGGCGACAGTCGAGCTCTGGGTTACAGATAGAAGTCATTGATCCGTCTACCGGCGCTCTTCTTGCTACAGTACCGGATGCGACTATCAAGGACGCCCGTGCGAGTGTCGATGCTGCGTCCACTGCAGCTCCCGCCTGGCGCGCTACACCTCCCCGCAGACGCTCCGAAATCCTGCGTCGCTGTTTCGAACTGATGGTCGAACGCTCGGAAATGCTGGCGACTTTGATATCGATGGAAAACGGCAAAGCCATGCGCGACGCGCGCGGCGAGGTCGCCTACGCCGCCGAGTTTTTCCGCTGGAACGCTGAAGAAGCGGTTCGTATCACTGGTGAGTTCGGTCTCGCGCCGTCTGGTACCAATCGAATTATTGTTGACTATCAGCCGATCGGCATCTGCCTGCTGATCACACCATGGAATTTCCCGGCAGCCATGGCTACTCGCAAGATTGCCCCCGCATTGGCCGCTGGGTGCACAGTGATCCTCAAGCCGGCCAGCGAAACCCCGCTGACGGCCTATGCTCTCGCCGCAATTTATGAGGAGGCAGGGGTACCGCCTGGCGTCGTCAATGTTCTGACGACGAGCACTCCTGGTCCAATCGCTGCCGAAGTATTGGCAGATCCCCGCGTCCGGAAGCTTTCTTTCACGGGCTCCACAGGCGTCGGACGTCTGCTGCTTGCCGAGGCAGCCAAACATGTCGTTTCCTGTGCGATGGAATTGGGGGGTAACGCTCCTTTCCTCGTGTTCGACGACGCGGACTTGGAGGCGGCGCTCGAGGGGGCGATGATCGCCAAGATGCGCAACGCCGGGGAAGCCTGCACCGCCGCCAACCGGTTCTACGTTCAGTCAGGAATTTATGATGCTTTCGCGGACGGACTGACGAAGCGGATGGCCGCCTTGAAAGTGGGGGCAGGCGTTGACGCTCAGACCGACTGTGGACCGATGATCACGCGGAAGGCGGTCGAGAAGATCAGCCGGCTGGTCGAGGATTCGAAGAAAAAAGGTGCCCGCGTTCTTTGTGGGGGCGAGATGCCCGCGGAAGCCGGCTTCTTCTACCCACCCACGGTTCTTGCTGACGTGCCAGCCAACTCCGAAATGGCCCACGAAGAAATCTTCGGACCGGTTGCGCCTCTCTACCGGTTTGACAGCGAAGAAGAGGCCATCAGCCGGGCGAACGACACCGAGTATGGTCTAGCCGCCTACGTGTACACGCGCGACCTTGCCCGTGGACTGCGCGTCTCCGCCGGGCTCGAGGCCGGGATGATCGCCTTGAACCGTGGGCTGATGTCCGATCCGGCAGCGCCTTTCGGCGGCGTCAAACAGAGCGGTCTTGGGCGTGAAGGTGGCCAGCACCATGGCATTGCCGAATTTATGGAAGCAAAATATATCGCGACCAGTTTCTGAACCGGAGGAAAGATTCTTGGAGACGGACCCATTCCGCATCCGCGGCCACGTCGCAGACTTCGATGCGATCGTGGCAGAGATCGTCGAAGCGAGCGCTAGGACGCGGGATAGGTTGCCGATGGTGCCAAACGTGCCCTACGGAGAATCTGCTAGCGAAACGGTGGACATCTTCTTCCCGGAGGGCAGCCGCCAAAACCTGCCGGTCCACATGTTCATCCACGGCGGCTATTGGCGGATGTTCTCAAAAAAGGATTACTCCTATGTTGCCGACACCGTCACACGTGCTGGAGCAATCGCGGTCATCGTCGATTACGCGTTGATGCCTGGTGTCCGGATGGATGTGCTCGTCGACCAGGTACGGGCTGCGAAGAGATGGGTGTTGGAACGCATATCATCTTACGGCGGCGATCCAGCATGCCTTTCCATCAGTGGCCACTCCGCTGGCGCTCATCTCGCGAGCTTCCTGTTTCACAGGGGTGATACCAAATCGGATGTCGGGGCGGCTCTGCTTCTCAGCGGCATCTTCGACCTGGAACCCCTGCAGAAATCGTTCCTCCAAGCTGAAATCGCCATCACCGATGAAGAAGTCGCAGCATTTTCGCCGCTCACTCATACCCACGATGAAAGCTGCCACGTTGTTGTCGCTGTAGGCGCTGACGAGACGCCTCCTTTCCATCGACAGGCAAACGAATTTGCCAGTTCTCTGGAGAAACAGGGACTCACGGTCGTGAGAAGAGCGATCGGGCGGGCCAATCATATGAGCAGCGTCAGGGACCTCGGTATCGCAGGAACCGCCACAGCGGAGCTCCTCTCCGACGTCATAGCACGCAGTCTGTGAAAGGGGTTTGAGCCGCGGCCAACAATGACAGAACTTTGGAAGTGCCGCGCCAGACCAGTTCACCGCCCTTGCCAAAACTGCGACCAATCTATCCGGAAACTCACGAAGGACCGGGCTCGATCCGCAAAATCTGATAAGGCGTTGAGGCTGATGCCTCGACGCCGAATGGATCCGGACGTCTCAAGCCGCATGCCACACCTGAGCCTAGATCAGGGCACGTTGGGCCAAGTTTCGCGTTAGGTGTGACGTACCAAAGATCCATGGATCGCAATGTGTCGAGAGCTTGACGGTATTTGTGAGAGACCCGAGCTTGTCATTTGAAATCGTTACGACGTCGTTGAGTTTGTGCGTGAAACCCTGGCCTGGTTCATCTCGGTCTTCTGTTGGGGCAAAGAGAGTACCCATGAAAAGCATGAATCCGTCGGGATATTGATGGTGCTTACCGATCGTCTGGGAGACTAGATCCAAAGGATCCCGACTTATCTCTTTCATGCTGCTCCGGCCCTGAAGTTCAAAGCCATCCTCACCCCGCACAATAAGGGAAAGCTCGGCCGCTCGCACGTCCTCTATTGTGTAGCCATCGTCAAACAACCGAATGAAGGGGCCGATCGAGCACGACGCGTTGTTGTCTTTCGCCTTACCAAGCAGAAGCGCTGATCGTCCTTCCACGTCCCGAAGATTAACGTCGTTGCCAAGGGTGGCGCCTCGGACGATACCGGCAGAATTTACGGCAAGCACAACTTCAGGCTCAGGATTCGACCAATTCGAAATGGGGTGCAGACCAACGTTTGCCCCATGCCCCACCGATGACATCACCTGAGATTTTGTGAAAACCTCTGCGTCGGGGCCGATTCCGACTTCGAGGTACTGAGACCAGACCCCCTCCTTAATCAACACCTCTCTGACCTTTGCTGCCTCGTCCGAGCCGGCCTTGAGATTGTGAAGACTCTCACCGATCGCCGCGGCCACCTTTTTACGAATTGCGGCAGCACGATCTGGATTCCCGGCGGCTCTCTCCTCGATGACCCGTTCGATCATTGATCGTGCGAAGGTAACGCCGCAAGCCTTGATCGCTTGAAGATCGCAAGGTGCTAATAGGTGGGCTTCCTCGAGTGACCTGTTACTCTTCGAGCTGAGAATGTCGGAAATAGCGCCAATGGCGCGACCGCTAGAGCTACGCACGAACAACGTCGGATTCTCCAACTCTAACAGATCGCGGACGGTGGGCACCTTCCTGGCGTGATATCGATGACGTGGCCATCTCTAACAGTGACGACACAAGGTCCTTTAACTAGTGGGTTCCAGATCCGGCCCACAAACACGCCCGATGAAAATATAGAATAGTCCATTTTATCCTCAATTGTTGGCATTCGGTGCGAACGCGCCTCGCATCTCCCGGCAGTCGGACCAGTGCCTAGCTCGCACATCTCATCGCGAGTATCTCCAAACCGTGAGCCTCGGACGACGTCGGAACTCCGTTTGCAGTGCCTGATCCAAAATTCTCGGGTCACGGCATGCACCTCACAGGTTAGCTTGGGTAGAGCAGTGGCTTATCCGCGCGGGCACATCTCTCAATTTTATGCCCCCTACCTGCACGGCGGGCCAGTCGGTGTCGGATTTCTAACCCGTTTTGTCAGAAAGCCATGTTGTAATCGCTTGGGGTGGCGACCGCGTCCCGAGCGAACGAGGTCGCCAGAGCCGCCGTTGCTATTCCCTTACCCCGCTCCCACCGTTTCTATGCCAAATTCACTGACGCCGCGTTTATGTGGCAACACCGGCCGCAGAGCTGCTGTCTTTGCCGCCGGCAGCATTAGTGCCGCCTTTGCTACCGGTGTTGCTTTGAGCAAAGGCGCGACATAGAAAAAGCCAACAATGAAACTGACAAAATCTTAAACAGCATGTTTTTACTCCTGGTTGGGTAACGAGGACAACCAATAGGCCGGAGACATGTTCCAGAAAACACGGCGAAGTAAAAAGGCCCCGCCAAAGTGGAGAATAACCGCGAAGCAGGCGGATCGAAGAAGTCAGTTCCAACTGCCGGCCACCCAAATGAACCTTTTCAAACCCCGCTTTTACGCCTTCCGGGTCATATCACGTAACGGCACGCAGAGATAACTTCACAGATGTTAGGAACTGGGGACTGAGGCCACCGATGCGGGCGTAGATGAAATCGTATCGGTGGCTTTTTCTATGTGATGCCGCGTCATCTGGGTTCAGATGTATGCTGGGCGACGTGATCCCCGCTTTCAATGCCAAAGCCACCCCGCCCTTCGAGATTAGACTTCACTTAGCTGTCACGCGCCAGATCGTGTTGCCGACATCGTCGGCAATAAGAAGGGCACCGTCCTTGGCGACGGCAAGGCCGACAGGTCTACCTCGTGCCTCGCCTTTCTCATTCAGGAAGCCGGTCACCACGTCCTGGGGATCGCCGTTCGGGCGTCCGTCTTTAAAGGGCACAAAGATGACCTTGTAGCCGTTGAACGTATCTCGGTTCCAGCTCCCATGTTCGCCGACAAAAGCRCCACCTCGATAAGACTCGGGAAGATTGTCTGCGTTATAGAAGACCATGCCGAGCGGGGCTACGTGAGCACTTAGGGCATAATCGGGAACGATCGCCTTGGCGACCAGGTCGGGTCGGGGTGGCATAACCCGCGGATCAACGTTCTGGCCGAAATAGCTGTAAGGCCATCCGTAGAAACCGCCGTCCTTCACCGAGGTCATGTAGTCGGGCACGAGGTTGGGGCCAAGCTCGTCMCGCTCGTTGACGACCGTCCACAAGGCATTGGTCTTCGGCTCGAAGCTCAATCCATTCGGATTGCGCAGGCCATCCGCATAAAYGCGATGGCGRCCGGTGGCTCGATCCACCTCCCAGATAGCCGCGCGGTYCTTTTCGGCCYGGATTCCGTTTTCCGTGATGTTGCTGTTGGACCCTACRCCCACATAGAGGAGGTTGCCGTCGCCGCTGGCAACGAGGCTCTTAGTCCAGTGATGATCGATMGGCCCGCCTGGCAGAGGCGTGAAGACGGTTCCRGGATCGCTGATTGTCGTTTCGCCGGGCGYGTACGAGAATTTGCGGATCGCATCGGTGTCGGCGACATAGAAATCGGTTCCCACCAGCGCCACGCCGAAGGGCGAGTTCAGGTGGTCGAGGAAGGTCTCCTGCACCTCCGCGACGCCATCACCGTCGGCGTCGCGAAGAAGGGTTATTTTGTTGCTGTCTTCATTGCCAGAGCCTCCGGATGTCGTCAGCGATTCCATCCATCCCATGATGAGATCCTTGGGTCGCTTGATCGC